>DAHVOV010000215.1 GCA_027318645.1 Candidatus Aminicenantota bacterium | reverse complement strand
CCAATAGGCTTCGCCGGGAGATAGGGTTGCCAGCGTGTTCAGGTATATGGGTTGTGCCGGCGCGTAGCTGCGCGTCTGGTTCTTGACCTGCAGCCGGCGGCGGTTGGCCGCGCCGGCGACGAGCTTGGGATCGTTGGGCAGCACGGCCAGGAAGGCGGCCTCGGCCCAGCTCAGCTCCTGCGGGGCGCGGTCGAAGTAGAGCCAGGAGGCGGCGTCGAGGCCCACGATGTTGCCGCCGAACGGGGCGTGGGCGGCGTACAGGGAGAGGATCTCATCCTTGGCGGCGGAGAGCTCCAGGCGCTGCGCCAGGATCATCTCCCGGGCCTTCTCCAGGTAGGTGCGCGGCGGATTGCGGCGGCTGAGGCGCACCACCTGCATGGTCAGGGTGCTGCCGCCGCTGACGACGGCGCGGCGGCGCAGGTTGGTCCACAGGGCGCGGGCGACGGCCCGCAGGTCGACGCCGCGATGGCGGAAGAAGCGCCGGTCCTCGCACTGCACCAGCGCCTGGACGAAGCGGGCCGGGACGGCGCCGGCGCGCGGGAAGCGCCACTGCTCGTCGGCGGCCAGGCGCGCTCCCAGCAGCCGGCCGTCGGCGGCGAAGAGCACCGGCGAGAGCGGGTCGCGGAACAGGCGCCGCGGCGCCGCCCACCAGGCGAGCAGCGCCAGCAGGGCGGCGGCGCCGGCCGCCGGCAGCAGGATGCGGCGATACCGGCGCAGGAAGCGGATCAGCGCCGGACCTCCACCCAGCTCCCGGCGCTGTTGGCGTGGAAGGCCGCGTCGTACATCGCCTCCACGCCGATGCCCGGCTGGTAGAAGCGCCCGCCGTAGGAGGCGTTGAGCACGGCGGTGAAGGTCTTGCGCGCGCCGGCGGCCAGGCCGAAGTAGGTCAGGATGCGGTCGTCGCGCACGTCCTGGTAGTCATAATGGCCGCTCCCCTCCTCGCCGGTCAGCAGCCGCGGGTTGGCGATCTGGCAGCCGGCGGGGACGATGTGGGTGAGGGCCAGGTTGCTCAGGTTCTGGCGGCTGAGGTTGGTGACGCGGACCTCCACCTTGATGTCGCCGCCCTGGACCAGGCGCGCCGGCTCGATGGCGTTGTCCTGGGCGTCGCGGTAGGTCACCTCCAGCTTCAGGTTGCTCGCCTGCGCCGTCTCGCCGCCGGCTGGCGGCACGCCGGCGAGGGTCGCCGTCACGTACAGGCGGTTCTCGCCGCGGTTGACGACCTTCAGCGTCCGCTCGGCGGCGCCGAAGGCGGGGAACTCCTGGCGCTGGAAGGGGACGGCGGCCTCCAGGTCCTGGAGCGCCGCGCCCTGCCAGCCGGCCTGGAAGCGGAAGGGCCTTGCCGGCGAGCCGCCGTAGTAGGCGGCGATGGCCATCAGGGCGTAGGCCGTCTCCTGGGTGGAATACCAGGTGTCCTCGCCCATGGCGGCCACGAGCTCGTCCAGCATGCCCTTGGCGCGGGACCCCTGGCCCATCTGCGCCAGCGTGCGCACCATGACCGCCCGGTCGCGGAACTCGGAGCCGAAGGTGCGCCGGTCGTCGCGGTACTTGGCCAGCTTCCAGCTGCACTTGCCCAGCAGGTCGTCGGCGGCCTCGCGCTGGCCGCAGGCCTGGAAGGCCCCGGCCAGCAGCACGGCGGCGGGGGACTCCAGCCCGGCGGTCTCGCGCAGGCGGTTCATCGCCCCCAGGTCGGGCGCGCCGGCCAGCGCCAGCGTGTACAGGCGGAAGGCCTGCGTCAAGCGCCCCTCCTCCGGCCCGGCGGTCCAGGAGTTGGCCAGCGAGCGCTGGTGCTTCTTCCAGGCGTCGAGCATGGCCGCCGGCACGCGGTAGCCCAGGCGCTGCGCCTCCACCAGGAAGTAGCCGGCGTACGACGAGGTCCAGGCGTGCACCTCGTACTCGCCCGGCCAGTAGGAGAAGCCGCCGCCGGGGGCCTGGAAGCCGCGCATCTTCTCGACGGCCACGGCGATGTTCGTGTCGATCTTCTTCTGCTGCTCGCCGTCGAGCTTGATCAGCTGCTTGAGGTACAGCTGCGGGAAGGCGGTGGACAGGGTCTGCTCCAGGCAGCCGTGCGGGTAATGGATCAGGAACTGCAGCCGCTTGGCCAGCTGGATGGGGGGCAGCGTGGAGTATTCCAGCGTCACCTCGTTGGTACCCTGGATGCCGAAGGGGCGCAGCGCCAGCGTGCGCGCCTCGCCCGGCGGCACCTCCAGCCGCTCCGTGCGCAGCAGCCGGGGATTGGCGGCCAGGATGGGCACGACGGTGCGGCTCTCGGCCCTGCGCGTGCCGCTGCTAGCCCGCACCAGGACGGAGCCCTGGCCGATGCCGCTGGCGACGGTGACCGGGAAGAGGACCATGTCGTCGCCGGGCCGGGAGAACTCGAGGGTCTTGATGCGCGGGCCGTCGATCAGGAAGCGCTCCGAGGCCTCGATCTGCACCTGCACCTTGCGGATGTCGGCGCGGCTGACGAACACCGAGACCGGCAGGTCGAAGCTCTCGCCCGGCCGCGCCACGCGCGGCAGGGTGGGCAGCACCATCAGGTCCTGGCGCACGGGGACCGATTTCTCGGCGACGCCGAAGGCGCCGTCGCGGCCGGCCACCGCCATGACGCGCACCGCGCCCACGTACTGGGGCATGGTGAACTTGTGCTCGGCCTTTTTGCCCGCCTCCAGGGCGAAGGGCCCGGCGAAGAGGACGACGGGCGGGAAGCGCCGCTGCTTCTTCTCGCCGGCGGCGGCGGCGCCGCCCTCGTCGCCGCCCAGGGCCAGCAGCCGCGACAGATCGGCGCCGTAGGCCTCGGCCACGTCGTCAAACAAGTCCCAGGTGAGGACGCCCAGGGCCTCGCGGGCGTAGAACCTCTTGCGCAGGTCAGGGGCGGCGTAGCGCGTCAGCCCCAGCAGGCCTTCGTCGACGACGGCCAGCGTGTAGGTCATCGGCCGTCCCGTCTTCTCCTCCACCGCGACCTTGAACTCCTCCGCCGGCTTCAGCTCGTCGGCCACCCTGACCACCGGCTCCAGCCGGGTCCGCGGGTCCTCGACCAGCAGCGGGATGACGCCGTAGAGGCGGATGGGCACGTCGCTCTTCTTTCCCGTGTGCGGCTGCAGCAGCGTGACGTGGACGTAGAGGTTGGGGCACATGCTGGCGTCGAGCTCGACCTCGAAGCGGTTCTCGCCGCTGCGCGTGCTCACCCACATCTGCTTCAGCACCCGCGAGCTGTTCTCCAGCGAGACCAGCGCCCGCCCCTGCGGGGCGTCGGGCAGGAAGATGACCGCCTTCTCGCCCACCTGGTAGCGCGGCTTGTCGGAGCTGAAGTTCAGGCGCGTGGCGCCGCTGCCCTTCTCCTCGCGGGCGCGGCCGGCCCAGCCGGGCCAGTCGATGTAGACGGCCTGGCCGGCGGCGTGGCCGCCCTGCGGGTCGACCACGCGCACCAGGTAGCACCCCCACTGCGGGTACTTGATCTGGAACTTCCAGGCGCCGCTGCCGTCGCGGGTGGCCGTCTCGCCCTTCAGCACCGGCACGTGGCTCTCGTTGGCCACCCACTGGGCCAGCGAGTCGCCGCTCTTGTCCCACCACCACTTCCACTCCACCTTGTACAGGCTGCACTCCAGGCGGTCGCGGGAGACGGGGCGGCCGTCGGCGTCCACGGTGACGATCTGCACGACGTGGTCCTGGTCGGTGAGCAGCATGCCGCGCATCTCGTCGCCCTTGGGCAGGCGGATGCCGACGAAGCTCCTGTAGGGGTAGAAGGGGACGGTCAGGGCGTCGGTGGAGAAGTCGCCGCTCTCCTCGAAGACGCGGACGGTGAACTGGGCGTCCATCATCCCCGGCGCCGCCCCGTCCGCCTCCAGGGCGATGGGGAAACTGGCCGCGCCGCCGGCGTCGAGCTGCCCGGAGGCGACGTCCTGCTCGACGGCCTCGATCTCGCGGGCCGGGTCGTCGAAGACGAAGTCGGGCCAGCGCTCGAAGCGCGTGGGCCGCGGCGCCAGGCGCACCTTGGCGTCGTACTTCAGGTTGGCGGCGGTGGCGCCGTGCAGCCACTGGCTGCGCAGCACCGCCGTCGCGGTGCGGTCCTTGACCAGCTTGTCGGCGCCGGGCTGGAAGTCGATCTTCAGGCGGTTGGGCTTCACCGTCTCGATCTTCAGGCCCTGCTCGAAGGTCAGGCCGCCGACCAGCACCCGCGCCTTCCAGGTGCCGGTGGGGGCCGACTCGTCGGTGCGCAGGCGGAAGGAGTGGAAGGCATCGAGCGAGCGCGCCGGCTTGCTGGTCTGGATCAGCTGCCCCTTGGGGTTGTAGAGCTCGAGCAGGACCGGGTGGCCGGCGGGCAGCTTGCGGTCGCGGTCGAACAGCACGAACGTCAGGAAGATGTCGTCGCCGGGGCGCCAGACGCCGCGCTCGCCGTAGAGGGCGCCCTTGATCCCCTTGCGCACCGTCTCGCCGCCCACGTCGAAGTGGCTGGTGGCCAGCGCCCCCTCACGGCTCAGGCGCAGGTAGCCGCGGTCGCGGCCGTCCTGGGCCTCGATGAAGAACGGCTGCCCGGCCAGGCGCAGGGTGACGAAGCCGGAGCCGTCGCTGCTGCCCTCGCCCAGGAGCTGGTTCTGGAAGTTGAAGGCGCGCACGCGCACGCCCGAGAGCGGCTCGGCGCTGCGGATGTCGGTGGTGACCACGTGCAGGTCGAAGCCGTCGCCGCGCTTGGCCAGCAGGCCGATGTTCGAGGCCAGGAAGTTGCGCCCCTGCACGGCGTTCTCGTTGAAGCGCGGGTTGTAGTAGGCGTCCTTGCAGGGGTCGTCGCGGTCGGCCCAGCCGTCGCGACCCTCCTCGTAATAGTACTCGTAGGAGTAGTCCCAGTTGGAGAAGTCGCGGTAGGAGACGTCATCCTGGTTCTCCGCCTCGGGCTCGATCACCGGCTTGTCGCTGTTGGCGCAGGGGATGACGGCGTTGCCGCGGTGGAACGAGAGGATGATGCGGAAGAGGCTGCCCGGGTTCTCCGCCAGCAGCTGGGTGACGTCGAGGCTGTAGCGCCGCCACACCGACGTGTCCCCGGGCTTGTCCGATAGCGGCACCGTCCTGCGCCACAGGAAGCGGCCGACCTGCGAGAGGTTCTCCTTGCCCTCCAGGTTGTTCTGCTGGAGGAACTGCGCCATGTTGTTGGCGTAGATCTGGAACGCCGTCACCTGCACGGCGCGTAAGCTCACCGCCTCGAAGGGCACGGTCAGCCTCTCCTTGTCGGGCAGGATGATGCCCTGGCCGACGAAGCGCACCTGGGGCGACAGGCGCTGGAACGCCACCGTGCGCGTCAGGCGCTTCTCCAGCCGGCGGTCGTTGAAGTTGCGCACGCCGGGATTGACGGTGACGTCGACGGCGCCGTCGAAGCCCTTGGCCGAGTAGACGCGGATCACGTTGTTCTCGACCTCGAAGGTCGGCTCGTGGCCGGCGACGGTGACCAGGCCGCGCAGGTTCTGGTTCCTCTTCAGGGGATCGGAGAAGCGCAGCAGGATGCTGGTAGCCGGCTCGAGCACCGCCTCGGCGTCCAGCAGGTCGAACTGCCCCAGCGAGGGGACGTCGACGCGGCGCGAGCCCTTCTGCTCGGCGCCGATGGCGGAGCCGTCCCAGCTGACCTCCACCTGGCTGGGCGCCTCGAGGCGCTGGATGGCGCGGATGGTGAAGGAGTGGCTGCGGCCCTGGTTCTCGTGGGCCCAGTCGATGGCCAGGCCCTTGCCATCCTGGCGCGCCGCCAGCACCTTGCGCACGGCGACCCCCTCCTGCTCGTCGCGGGTGGTCAGCATGCCGCGCAGCACGAACTGGTTGGGCGAGACCTCGTCCACCGGGGCCAGGCCCTCCAGGTCGATGGCCAGGGACTCGCGGATGACGGCGAAGGAGAACTCGAAGCGGGCGTAGGCGCGCGGCAGCTTCATGAACTTCTTCAGGTTCAGGACGGCGCGGTAGGCCGTGCCCGGCGGCAGCGAACGGTCGGGAGTGAAGACCAGCTCGCGGGGCGACTGCCACGACGCCTTGCCGGCGATGGCCGGGGTGAACTCCAGGGTGCCCGCCAGGTCCTCGGCGGCCTGCCCCTCGGTGCCGACGTTGCTGACGAAGAGGACGCGGATCGGCGCCTTGCGCGATATGTCGCCCGAGGTGAAGGCGCTGATGTAGCGGTACCATTCCTGCGGCTGCGGCGGCTTCTTCTTGCAGCCGAGCTGGGAAATGGAAAGCAGCGCCAGAACCGTCAGGAACAGCGAGAGCGATTTTTTCATGCGTCCCCCCTGGTGAAATGGAAATATATCATAAAAGGAAAGATTATTCACAAGCGGGCCCTTTGCCGCCCCGCGGCGTCGCGTCAGTCCAGGAAGCGGCGAGCCCCCGTCAAGCGGACGCGCGCCGAGGCGCCGGGCGCGAGCCCCGGCTGGCCGCCGCCGACGTGGATCTCGACGAGGCCCGGCGCCATCTGCGCCCTGCACCGGGCGGCCGCCGACCACAGCGAGACGCTGCTGGTGCCGGGCGTGCCGACCGGCCGGCGGGTCGCCGTCATCGGCGCCG
>DAHVOV010000212.1 GCA_027318645.1 Candidatus Aminicenantota bacterium | reverse complement strand
GGCCGCTACGGCGAGGCGGTCCGGGGCGGCCGGCTGCCCGAAGCCAGGAGCAAGCCGCTGGACCCGGCGCAGCGGCGCGTCGTCACCGGCCTGCGCCTGCTGGAGGGGGTCCCCGACGTCGCCCTCGACCCGTTCCGCGAGCAGGCCGAGTTCCTGCTGAAGGAGAGGTTCCTGGCCCGCCGCGGGAAGAACATCGCCGTGCCCGCAGACAAGATATTGCTGCTTAATGAAATTCTAGGATACTTTATCTAGAACCTCGATCTCACGAACTAAGTGTTAGTGTTAGTGTTTGTGTTAGCAACTGCACTGTAAGGAAACGAAAAGAGAAAACAGGAAATCCCCCGTCAGCCGGACATTTTCCTGTTTTTCCTGCTTTACCTCTCTACCCCTCTATCTTTCTTTACCCCTGAGTTTCACAAGCTCTGTCTTCCCTTTCTCCCTCCTTTCTCTTCCCCCTATCTTCCCTGAGTTCATTCTTGCCTCGTCACTCGTCTCTTGTCACTCGTCACTTAGCAGGGGAATTATTGCTGCTGCTCGTTACGCGTCACGTGTTACGATAGGTCACTTCGCTTTACTTGAGGGGTTCGTATATTGGCACCTGTCGCACCGGGGCGCGGTCGCTGCAGTCGGCCACCAGGCGCAGGTAGTCGGAAGGCGGACGCGGGATGTGGATGCCCAGCTCGTGGGGCTTGGCCTCGAGCTCCCCGGCGAACTCGCGGCTCCAGCACACCACGCCGTCGAGGAAGATGGAGTCGCTGGCGATGGCCAGGGCGATGCGCACCTTGCGGTTGTTCTCGGGGCGGTGCATGCACTGGATGCCGATGCCATGCTGCGACACGTCCTGCGTGAACCCCGGGTGCATCTCGTCGCCGCACTTGCAGATGATCAACTTACGGAAAGGTACGCGCTTCTCCTCCCTTTTCTTGATCATTTGCCACCCCTTTTTGTCTGCTATAGACCTATATATTCAAAAAAAAGGGGTTTTCAATCAGGAAATTCGTCAGCCGACGCCCAGGTCGCGGCCGTCGACGAAGCCGGGCTTGTCGATGCCGAAGGCGGACAGCACCGTGGGCGAGATGTCCACCAGCCCGGGGTCCTTCTCCTTCATCTTGCGGTTGCAGAAGAAGATGCCCGGCACCTGGTCGCGGGTGAAGGCGTGGTCGCCGCTCCACATGCGGGTGTTGTCGGAGAACAGCTCCTGGCCGACGTAATTCACCGCCGACTCCCAGGAGACGCGGTAGCCCGCCTCGTAGCCGACGACGACGTCGGGGGCGTTGACCGTGTAGGGGCCGCGGTAGACCTCCTCGCGGGCATAGGCCTTGCGCACGGCCTTCTTGCCGCTGCGCGGGTCGGCCACCTGCATCAGCTTCTCCTTGATCTCCTTCTTCAGCTTCTCGGCCTCGGCGCCGGGCTCGACGATGCCCTGGCTCTCGCGCCCCTTGACGTTGAGGAAGATGCCGTTCAGCCCCTGGCCGTAGGCGCGCGAGCGGCTCCAGTCGACGTCGGCGTACCACTTGCCGCTCTCCTTCTTGCCGTCCTTGAGCACCAGGTAGCCCTCGCGGTGCAGCCAGGAATTGAGGTGGAAGCCGCGGTTGAAGGCGCTGAACCCGTGGTCGGAGACGATCATCAGCAGGTCGTCGGGCCGCATGCGGGCGAACAGCTTCTCCAGGAAGGCGTCCATGGCCCGGTAGCTCTCCAGGATCGAGGCCGTCACCCGCGGCTCGCGGCTGGGCCGCTCCGCCGGCGAGCCCGAGTCGGGCAGGTAGCGCCAGAACATGTGCTGAATGCGGTCGGTGGTCTCGAAAACCTGCACGATCAGCCCCTCGCGGACCTTGCCCAGGGTGTTGAAGAAGATGCGCTCGCGCTCCTCCTGGGTGCGGTAGACCTGGTCGACGAAGTTCCCCTCGGAGAGGACGCGCTCGTTCAGCGACCAGGTGTCCTCGGCCATGCCCAGGGTGGCGAAGGAACCCAGCAGCTTGGCCAGGTAGACCGAGAAGATCTTGGGGTGGGAGACGGGCATGGAGGGCTTTTCCGGGTCGATGTTGATCGGCGACAGGTAGAGCTTCAGCGGCGCCGTGTCCTCCAGCACCCACTGGGCGATGCCGGCCACGGTCACCAGCCCGGCCTTGAACTCCAGCTTGACCCAGCGCGACAGGCGGTTCTTCTCCAGGGTGACCTTTTCCTTGCCCACGGCGATCTCGACGCGCTGCGCCTCGCGGTCCAGCGCCAGGGTGAAGGGGATCTCCAGCGGCGGGTTGCCCTTGCGGAAGGGGTGGCCCGGGCCCTTGATCTTCCCGCTGAAGCGGCCGTCGCCCAGGGGCTTAAGGGGCTCGAAGACGCCGTCGGAGATGTCGAAGTTCTCGCCGGCGCCGTCGGAGTAGAAGCTGAAGCTGCCCTGGGTGCCGCGCAGGTCGGGGGTGCCCAGGCCGGCCAGCATCGAGCCGTAGAACTTCTCCGGGGGGAAGGTGAAGGGCATGCGCAGCACCGAGGCGTAGATGCCCTTGGAGCCGACGATCTTCCAGAAGCTCTGGCTCTTGCGCTTCAGCTCGATCTTGGGGCTGCCCAGCGGGAACTCCCAGCCGCCGACGCGCAGCGTGCGCCGCGGCGGGATGATGTCGGAGCCGGCCATCTTGGGCATGTAGGTGGCGCGGTCGGTGGTCAGGAAGTCGAAGATGTTGTGCTTGCCGGGGTTGACGCCGGTGGTGAAGGTCGACCAGGCCACCGGCGAGATGGGCGGCTCGGTGCTCCACAGCGGCGAGAAGGTCCCCTCCTTGGCCAGCTTCTCGAAATGGGGGAACTTGTGGCCCTCCTTCTGGAAGCGGCGGAACAGGTTGTAGTCCATGCCGTCGAAGCCGATCAGCAGCACGCGCTTGAACTTGGCCTTCTTCATGATGCGCGCCCGCTTGATGAAGCGCAGCAGGGCGCGGATCGGGAAGGTGAGGAAGTTGAAGACGGCCAGGAAGAAGGCGGCGAAGATGAAGAAGAACGAGCCGACGAAGGCGAAGCCGGCGCCCGGGCCGACGTACGCCAGCAGCGGCGCCGTGGCCAGCAGGGCCAGGAGCAGGAAGGTCCGTGTTTTGCGCATCATGTATTTTATCATAAACCCAACCTGTCGGGAAGACCCGAGATCCAGTGTTAGTGTTAGTGTTAGTGTTAGCGCTGAGCCCTTAAATGCCCTATACAACAGAACTATTCAGACCGTTCAATATAGCACCAAAAAAGTCCTGGTTTGAGGAGCTCGCTATTTTGCGGTTACTAACACTAACACTATCACTAACACAATAGACCTGAAAGTTCTATCTTGCTGCGATTAGTTAAATTCTTAATTTTTGCCATTGATTTCCGCCGCGGAAGCGTTATAATCTAAACTAAATCAGTCGGGCAAGGAAAGAGGACGCCATGAAAATACTGGTCATCAACTGCGGGAGTTCGTCGATCAAGTTCCAGCTGCTGAACATGGAGACGGGGCAGGTCCTGGCCAAGGGCCTGCTGGAGCGCATCGCCATCCCCGGCTCGGTGCTGAACTACTACCAGGGCGAGACCAAGCACGTCGTCAGCCGCGACGTGGCCAACCACGAGGAGGGGGTGCAGCTGATCGTCAGCCTGCTCACCGACGCCGCCAAGGGCGTCATCCGCGACAAGAGCGAGATCTTCGCCATCGGCCACCGCGTGGTCCACGCCGGCGAGAAGTTCAACGGCACCGTGCCCATCACCCCGGCCGTGCTGGCCGCGCTCAAGGAGTGCATCCCGCTGGCGCCGCTGCACAACCCGCCCAACATCACCGGCATCGAGGCCTGCCAGAAGATCCTGCCCGGCATCCCCATGGCCGGCACCTTCGACACCGCCTTCCATCAGACCATGCCGGAGAAGGCCTACATCTACCCCCTGCCCTACGAGTACTACCGCGAGCACAAGATCCGCCGCTACGGCTTCCACGGCACCTCGCACTTCTACGTGGCCAAGCAGGGGGCCAAGGCCATGGGCCGCAAACTGGAGGAGCTGAAGATCATCACCTGCCACCTGGGCAACGGCTCGTCGATGGCCGCCATCCGCAACGGCGTCTCGGTCGACACCTCGATGGGCTACACGCCGCTGGAGGGGCTGCCCATGGGCACGCGCTGCGGCGACCTCGACCCGGCCATCCCGCTGGTGCTGCAGCGCAAGCTCGGGCTGAACTCCGAGCAGGTCGACGCCGTGCTCAACCGCAAGAGCGGCATGCTGGGCGTCTCCGGCGTCTCCTCCGACATGCGCGACATCAACGACCAGGCCGCCGCCGGCCATGCCCAGGCGCGCCTGGCCCTGGACATCTTCGCCTACCGCATCAAGAAGTACATCGGCGCCTACATCGCCGCCATGAACGGGGCCGACCTGGTCATCTTCACCGCCGGCATCGGCGAGCGCGGCCGCAAGGAGCGCGAGCTGATCCTGAGCGACATGGAGTTTCTGGGCATCGAGTTCGACGCCCAGGCCAACCACGAGGCCTTCGGCAAGCTGGGGACCATCTCCAAGCCCGGCTCGCGCGTCCGCGTCATGGTCGTGCCGACCAACGAGGAGCTGGAGATCGCCGAGCAGACCCTGAAGGTCATACAGCAGAACAGCAAAAGAAAGTGATAGTGATAGTGTTAGTGTTAGGAACGGCAATGGAAGGACTTTCCTGATGCTGGCAATTCCCGGATAAGGGGCTCTTCACTTTTACCTTTCGCCTTTTTCCTTTTGCCTTTTGCCTTTCGCGTCGATTTGCCAGGAAAGGCCCGTATTGCTATAATCAGGGCAAAGGAGACGCGGCCCGCCGGGCCGCAGACGGCATGAAAAAGGTCTTCCTGGTCCTCCTGCTCGCCCTGCTGCTGGCGCCTCCCCCCTTCCAGGCCACGGCCCAGGA
>DAHVOV010000042.1 GCA_027318645.1 Candidatus Aminicenantota bacterium | reverse complement strand
CTGGCGCAGCGGCTTGATGCAGAAGCCGGTGAGGCCGACCGCCAGCATGGCCAGGGCGTAGAGGATGCCCGGGGTGGCGCCGGCGAAGCCGTAGCGGAAGCCGTTCTCGGCCGTGTACATGCAGGTGACGATGCCGAACTCGGTGGCCGCCAGCGAGGCGACGCCCAGGTAGACGTTCATCTCGCGGCCGGCGACCAGGAAGTCCTCGACGCGGCCGATGTACTTGCGCACCATGAGGCCGGCGACCATGGTGCCGAGCAGGTAGAGCCCGACGATGGAGCCGTCGATGGCCAGGTTGAAGTGTCCCATGCGGCGCATTGTAGCACAAGGAAAAATGGAAAGGAAAAAGGTAAAAGGTAAAAGGTAAAAGTCGGAAAATACCAGCGTCTCATGCAAATAACGTCTTATTCGTCATCGCGGGAAAGGCTTCTTTCTTCACTTTTACCTTTTTACTTTTACCTTTTACCTTTCTAGGTTTCCCCTGTGCTACAATCTCCTCGGCGGAGAAAATGAGAAAAAGCTTGTCGTTTATCGTGCTCCTCTCGCTCGCTGCAACGGCGGCGATCGCCAGCGAGGCCCGGATCCTGGTCAACCACGTGGGCTACGAGTGCCGGGCGTCCAAGAAGGCGGTGATCGCCGCCCCGGCGGAGCCGGCGCTCGAGCGCTTCGCCCTGCTGGACGAGGAGGGGCGGCAAGCCCTGGCCGGGAAGCCGGTCCGCGCCGGCGAGGTGTCGGGCTGGAAAGGGCGCCACTTCTGGGTCGCCGATCTCACTCCCGCCCGGAAGCCGGGGTGCTACCGCCTCGCCGTTCACGGCGCCGGCGTGGAGCTCGTCTCGGAGCCCTTCGCCGTCGGCGACGGCATACTCGCCGACAGCTGCCTCTCCGACATCCTGTTCCACTTCAAGGGCCAGCGCTGCTCGGGAGCGTATGACGCCTTCGACCGCCATGTCCCGTTCTTCGGCGGCCGGCCCGGGACCGTCGACGTCCACGGCGGCTGGTTCGACGCCGCCGGCGACGACAGCAAGTACATGACCCACCTGAGCTACGCGACCTACATGAACCCCCAGCAGCAGCCCCAGGCGGTCTGGAACCTGCTGGCCGCCGCCGACCTGCTGCGCGGCGCCAAGAGGGAGCGGCTGCAGCGCCTGCTCTGGCGCATCGAGGACGAGGCCCGCCACGGCGCCGGTTTCCTGGTGCGCATGCAGGACCCGCAGGGGTTTTTCTACACGACCGTCCACGACGTCTGGACCCACGAGCCCAAGGACCGCACCATCTGCTCGTTCCGGCTGCAGACCGGCGAGCGCGACGACAGGTACAAGGCAGGCTGGCGCATGGGCGCCGGCTCGGCCATCGCCGCCCTGGCCCGCGCCTCGACCCTGGGCGGGGGAGGGGAGTTCCCGGCCGCGACCTACCTGGAAAAGGCGGTCAAGGGTTTCCGCCATTTGCAACAGCACAACCGCGAGTACCTGAACGACGGCCGCGAGAACATCATCGACGACTACTGCGCCCTGCTGGCGGCGAGCGAGCTGTTCGCCGCGACGAAGGAAGCGGAGTACCTGGGCGCCGCGCGCCGGCGTGCGGCGTCATTGTGCGGCCGCCTGGCCGACGACGGGAAATACGAGGGCTGGTGGCGCGCCGACGACAAGGGGGAGCGGCCCTTCTGGCACGCCGTCGAGGCCGGACTGCCCGTGGTCGCGCTGCTCCGCTATCTGGAGGTCGAGCCCGACGCGGCCCGCGGCGCGGCGGCCCTCGACGCCGTCGCCGTCTCCCTGAAGTTCGAGCTGGGGATCACCCATGAAGTGGCCAACCCGTTCGGACTGGCCCGCCAGTACGTGCAGGGAACGAAGAGCCCGCGGCGCGCCGCCTTCTTCATGCCCCACGACAACGAGAGCGGCTACTGGTGGCAGGGGGAGAACGCACGCCTGGCGTCGCTGGCCGCCGCGGCGCTGCTGGCCGCCCGCCGCTTCCCCGAGCCGGTGGGCGAGGCCCTGCGCCGCTACGCCGTCGACCAGCTCGATTGGGTCCTGGGGTTGAACCCGTTCGACGCCTGCATGCTGCAGGGCCGGGGACGAAACAACCCCGACTACCTTCCCGGCTTCCCCAACGCCCCGGGCGGCATCTGCAACGGCGTCACCTCTGGATTTGAAGACGAGAACGACATCGCCTTTCTGCCCAAGCCCTGGGACAAGAATCCGAGCCACAACTGGCGCTGGTCGGAGCAGTGGCTGCCCCACGGCGCCTGGATGTTCCTGGCGCTGGCGGCGCTGGAAAACGCCCTGCCGGCCGATTGATGCCCACCCGGGCCCCGGCGAAGGAGACCCCATGAAGCGAATGCCCCTGCTGTTGCTGGTGATCGCCGGCCTGGCCGGCTGCCGCGCCCGGCTGGAGCCGCCCTGGCCCTCCCGGGCGAAGCGGGAAGAGGCGATCATCCCCCGTCCGCAGCAGGTTGCCGCCCGCGGCGGCCGCTTCATGGTCGATCCCGGGACCCTGCTGCTGTACGACGG
>DAHVOV010000188.1 GCA_027318645.1 Candidatus Aminicenantota bacterium | reverse complement strand
CCGGCCAGGCGGAGGATGCGGCCCCGGCCCAGTCCCGGCGCCAGGGCGCGGCCGCGCAGCAGGGAGCCGCTGCCTCCGGCGAAGACAGGCGGCAGCCAGGAGGCGCCGGCGGCGTCGCCGGCCGGCGGCGTCCTGTCGTCGGCGTTGGGCAGGTCGCGCTCCACGAAGGTGCGCAGCGCCGCCATGGCCTCGCGCTCCTGCGGGCCCCTCGCTTCCAGCAGGCAGGGGTCGCCGCAGGCGGTATCGCTGGCCACCAGCTCCAGCACGCTGGCGGCGTCGGCGCGCCGCCCGTTGCGCAGGTTGCGGAACACGACGGCGGCGGCGAAAGGGCGGCAGGCGTCGCGCAGCAGGCTGGCCGGCCGGGCGTGCAGGCCGCCGGCCAGGGGGAAGTCGAAGCGGACCGCGGCCAAGGCGCTCCCTTACCTGCCCAGGCGGGCGAACACCGCCTCGGGGTGCTTGATGGCCTCCTGCACGCCGACCTCCACGATGCGCTTGCCGGCGAAGCGCTCGCCGTTCTGCACGGCGATGTCGGCGGCGAAGATGACGGCGTCGGCGGCGCGGATGTCGGCCGCGGCCAGCTCGTTCTCGATGCCCATCGAGCCCTGGGTCTCCACGCGGATGCCGTGCCCGAGCTTGCGGGCGGTCTTCTCCAGCTGCTCGGCCGCCATGTAGGTGTGGGCGATGCCGGTCGGGCAGGCGGTGACGGCGACGATCTTCATCTCCTCCTCCTGAGTCAGGACTTCATGCCGCTGGTGCGGCGGATGACGTTGGCCAGCAGCGCCACCAGCAGGGTGCCGGCGAGGATGGCCGCGACGTACACCAGGCGGTTGTCCACCACCGGCAGCACGATGGGCCCGCCGTGGGGCGCGTGGCCGCCCACGTTGCCCAGCATGGCGATGACCGACGCCGTCATCGAGCCCAGCATGATGACGGGGATGGTGCGCAGCGGCTCGGCGGCGGCGAAGGGGATGGCCCCCTCGGTGATGCCGATCATGCCCATGGCCAGGCTGGCGTAGCCGGCCTCGCGCTCCTGCTGCGTCCACAGCTTCCGGCCCAGCAGCGTGGCCAGGCCCATGCCCAGCGGCGGCACGCAGATGGCGGCGGCGCAGGCGCCCATGGGCGCGACGTTCCCCTCCTTGATCATGGCGGCGCTGAAGAAGAAGGCGACCTTGTTCACCGGGCCGCCCATGTCGAAGGCGATCATGGCCCCCAGCACCGCCGCCAGGACGACGCGGTTGCCGGTGCCCATCACCTGCAGCCAGGCCGACATGGCGGTCATCAGGTCGCGGATGGGCACGCCCAGGAAGCGGTACATGACGAGTCCCACCAGCAGCGAGGCGACGACGGGGATGACCAGGATGGGCATGACCGGCCGGAAGTAGATCGGCACCTTCACCTTCTTGATCAGCATCACCACGGCGCCGGCGAGCAGGCCGGCGACGAGCCCGCCCAGGAAGCCGGCGCCGATCTGGTTGGCGATGGCGCCGCCGACGAAGCCCGGCACCAGGCCCGGCCGGTCGGCCATGCCGAAGGCGATGTAGCCGGCCAGCACCGGCACCAGCAGCGAGAAGGCGCTGCTGCCGATGTCCATCAGCATCTTGAGGAAGGGCGAGTGGGAGAAGTCGGGGCCGCTGGCGCCCATGGGCACCAGGGCGATGGCCACGGCGATGAGAATGCCGCCGCAGGCCACGAAGGGGATGGCGTAGGAGACGCCCGAGAGCAGGTACTGCCTGACCTTCAGCAGGTGCTTGTTCATGGGGCCTCGCTCAGCGCCCGGCGAAGCGGACCTTGACGGTCTTGATCTCGAACGGGCGGAAGGCGAGGGCGATGCGGCCGTCCTTCAGCGCCAGCGGGGCGATCTCCTTTTCCAGCAGGTCGGCCTCGACCGCCGCGTTCGGGGCGCGAAAGAAGGAGAGCGACGCGTTCTCCGCCCTGCCGTTGGCCTCGTAGAGGCGGAGCACCAGACCCGAGCCGTCCTCGGCCAGCTTGATGGCATCGATGACCACGCCCTCGCCTTCGACGGCGAAAAAGCTCTGGACGGGAGGCAACTTGCCTGGGCTTCCCGAAAAGACCCGGGTCAGCAGCGGCTGGTTGAGCTCCTGGCCGCGGCGCACGACCTGGGCGTCGCTCCAGCTTCCGGCATGGGGATAGAGGGAATAGGTGAACTCGTGGCGGCCGCGGTCGGCCATCGGGTCGGGCCAGGTCGGCGAGCGCAGCAGCGACAGCTTCATCACGTTGCCGTGGATGTCGTGGCCGTACTTGGAATCGTTGAGCAGGGCGACGCCGCCCTTCCCGTCCGACAGGTCGGCCCAGCGCAGCGCCGGCACCTCGTAGCGCGCCTTCTCCCACAGCGTCTCGAAGCGGGTGGTGCGGCCGATGGCGGCGAAGGGGATCTCGAAGTACGCCTTGTCGGCCTTGACGTCGACCGGGAAGCAGGCCTTCAGGGACAGGTGGTCCTCCCACCAGTCGGCCTCGGTGCGGATGTCCAGGCGGTCCAGGGCCTTATACAAGGTAATGTACTGCGTGAAGAACGAGGAGGGGAAATCCTCGGTCGGGTACTCGCGGGCCTTGGAGAACCCCAGGAAGCTCTTGTCGACGCGGTAGACCGTCTTGACCGGGCCGTCGGAGACGAGCGCCACCTTGTCGGCCCGGTTCAGCTCCCAGGAACGGCCGGTGTAGCCGATGTTCCAGGCGTCCCAGTTCTCGGGGCGGTCCTCGTAGACCCACAGCTTGTTGGCCTGCTCGCCGGGGGCGACGAACTCGCGGCCCAGGCGCTTGGCGAAGATGCTCTTCAGGTTGCCGCTGGCGGGGTCGATCTCCACGCGCAGCGCCTCGTTCTCCAGCACGCCGCTGCCCGGGCCGTCGGGCGTGGGAACCGGCGCCTTCGCCGCGTCGCCGGGCCTGGTGACCCATGAATAGGTCCGGTAGCCCAGGGGCGGGACCCTGCGGGCGACGAAGGTGATCTCGTCCCTGCCGTCGGCCGCCCGGACGACTTCGAAATCGACGTCGCGGTCCTCCTCGTCCAGCAGCCGCAGCCCGTGTCCTTCGAGCACGGGGAAATAGGTGGTCACGACGTCATCACGCTCCCAGGAAAGGGGATTGAAGACGAACAGCGTCATTCGCAACGGCTTTTCGGCCGGCTTGGGCGCGGCGATGCCGTCGATGATGCGGCTGCAGGCGGCGCTCTCCAGCCCCTTCAGCTTCTGCTGGACCTTCTGGTACGTCTCCAGCGCGTCGCGGTAGATCGGCGTGATGCCCGAGCCGGGGAGGATGTCGTGGAACTGCAGGGTGAGGGCGCTCTTCCAGCAGGCGTCCAGCTCCTGCTTGGGATAGGGGTCGCCCAGCAGCCAGGCGACGGCGCAGAGCTTCTCGGTCGTCGCCAGCATGGCCTCGGCGCGGCGGTTGTTCTTCTTGATGGCGCCCTGCGTCGTGAAGGTCCCCTGGTGGTACTCCAGGTAGAGCTCGTCCTGCCACAGGGGCAGGTCCAGCTTTTCGCGGCGCTTCCCCTGCAGGAAGGGGCCGGGCGTGGTGTGGACGAAGCGCGGCGCCAGCGACAGCCTGCCGTAGCCGCGCACGCGGTCGAGGATCTCGCGGTTGGGGCCGCCGCCGTGGTCGCCCAGGCCGTAGAGGATCAGGCTCTCCTTCAGGCCGGTGGTGGCCTCGTACTTGGAGACGCCGCCCGCCACCTCCTGCAGCTCCAGCTCGCTGGCGTAGCTCAGCGGCGGCAGGTAGGTGAGGATGGTCGTGCCGTCCACCCCCTGCCAGTTGAAGAAGAAGTGCGGGAACACGGTGGTGTCGTTCCACCACAGCTTCTGGGTGATGAAGGTGTCGATGCCGCCCAGCTTGTACAGCTGCGGCATGTTCCAGTTGTAGCCGAAGGAGTCGGGGTTCCAGCCGATGCGCACGTCGACGCCGAACTTCTCCCTGAAGTACGTCTTGCCGTAGAGGAGCTGGCGCGCCCAGCTCTCGCCGGCGATCAGGTTGCAGTCGGGCTCGACCCACATGCCGCCCACGATCTCCCAGCGGCCGCTCTTCACCTTCTCGCGGATGGCCTGGAACAGGCCGGGGTGCTTGCGCTCGATCCAGTCGTAGGTGATGGCCTGGCTCTGGGCGTATGTCAGCTCGGGGTATTCGCCCATGTTCTTGATGACCGTCTCGTAGGTGTTCTTGGTCAGGGCCATGGTCTCGGCCATGCGCCACAGCCAGGCGATGTCGATGTGGGCGTTGCCCACCAGGCCGATGCGGAACTCCTTGAGGTAGCTCTTGACCGGGGCGGCGATGGCGAAGGAGCGCCGCAGCGACGCCTGCAGCTTCGGCCAGTCACCGGCCTGGAGCGCGCCCAGGTCCAGGGCGGCGGCGGCCCGGTCCAGCGCGTCATTGAGCCGGCCCAGCTTCGCCGCCTCGACGCGCCGCTTGTCGGGGATGTCGTAGGGCTTGCCGGTGAAGGTGTAGCGCTTCAGCTCGGGGTTGACCAGGATGTCGGCGAACTGGAACGAGCGCAGCCAGTCCTGCAGCGCGGCCAGGTTCCCGGCCGCCGCCGGGAAGGACATCTCGGCCGCGGCCAGAGTGAAGGAGATCCCCTCGTCCGGCGGCGCGCCGCGCCGGCGCTCCGGCCAGTACTCGCCGCGCGCCGGCAGGAAGCCGCGGTTCTCCACGGCGATCTCCAGGACGTGGGCGGCGTTGTCGCTGCTCTCCAGCAGCGGGACGTCGCGGCGCTCCTCCACCGCCGTGCCGTTCTCGCCGTGCAGGGCGGCCTGCTCCAGCTCGCGGCCGTCGAGGAGGAACGTGGCCAGCGCCAGCCCGCGGCCGTTCATGCGCGTTGCCAGGCGCAGCGGCGTGCCCTGCACCCGCGCGCCGGCGAAGACGGCCGGCGCCTGGACGGAGGCGCGCAGGCGGAAGCTCGCCGCCGTGAGCGCCCGCCCGGGCTTGTAGGGCTCCCAGCGCGAGCCGTCGAGGGAGAGCTCCCAGCCCGCGACGCGAGCGTCGATGGCCCTGTCCAGCTCGGCGATGCGGTCTCGCGCCGCCGCCGCGCGGCAGGGGAAGGCCAGGACGGCCGCCAGCAGCGGCAGCAGGACGATCGCCGCCGGTATGTTGCGCTGCCTTGTTCTCATGGTGTGCTCCTCCGGGCCCGGTGGTTCCGGCCGAATCGGTCAAGGCCTATTCTATGGGGAATCGCCGCGATTTACAATCCCCGTCCGTTTGGTGTATAATGGCAGCTGACGGAAAGGCCCGTTCCCGCTCCCCAACCGATCACCCCGATGCAGGACCCGTGATCCCCTTGCGGACCAGAGGCCGGCGCGTCCGCTGCACATGAAGAAGTTCAAGAACATCGCCATCATCGCCCATGTCGACCACGGCAAGACGACCCTGGTCGACGCCATGCTGAAGCAGGCGGGCGTCTTCCGCGACAACCAGGCCGTGGCCGAGCGCGTCATGGACTCCAACGACCTGGAGCGCGAGCGCGGCATCACCATCTTCTCCAAGAACGCCGCCCTGCACTACGGCGACTTCAAGATCAACATCGTCGACACCCCGGGGCATGCCGACTTCGGCGGCGAGGTGCAGCGCATCATGAAGATGGTCGAC
>DAHVOV010000150.1 GCA_027318645.1 Candidatus Aminicenantota bacterium | reverse complement strand
CCGGCCCAGCAGGCCGAGGAGGAAATGGGCCAGCAGGAAGGGCGTCGAGGCCAGCTGGAAGAGCCAGAAATAGGCGAACCAGAGCACGGTGCGGATCATGGGAGGCCATCATAGCCCATGCCGCCGCGCGATGCAAGCGGTCTTGGCGGCGGCCGCTGCCTGTGATATAATGCATGCTACGATTCAGGCTGCCGGTTTTTTGAGAACGGGTGATCGTTTTTCCCATATCCCTGATCAAGAATCATCGAGGAATCGCGTTCAGCGAGCGCCGCGCCATCCTGCGGCCTTCCTGCAGCCTGGTCGGAGCGACAAGGAGCAATGACCATGGAACAGTCCGTCATGCACAAGATCCGCAACATTGGCATCGTGGCCCACATCGACGCCGGCAAGACCACCACCAGCGAGCGCATCCTCTTCTTCACCGGCCTGATCCACAAGACCGGCGAGGTCCACGACGGCCAGGCGGTGATGGACTTCATGAAGCAGGAGCAGGAGCGCGGCATCACCATCTCCTCGGCGGCCATCACCACGTCCTGGAAGGGGCACCAGATCAACCTCATCGACACACCGGGGCACATCGACTTCACCGTCGAGGTCGAGCGCTCGCTGCGCGTCCTCGACGGCATCGCCATGGTCTTCTGCGCCGTGGGCGGCGTCGAGCCGCAGAGCGAGACGGTCTGGCACCAGGCCGACCGCTACAAGGTGCCGCGCATCGCCTTCGTCAACAAGATGGACCGCCAGGGCGCCGACCTGTTCCAGACGGTGCACATGATGAACGAGATGCTGGGCGCCAACGCCGTGGCCTTCCAGCTGCCCATCGGCAGCGAGGAGAACTTCGCCGGCGTGGTCGACCTGGCGACCATGCAGGCCGTCACCTACGAGGGGATGGAGGCGAAGACCGGCCCCGTGCCCGCGGAGCTGCTGGAGACGGCGCGCCGGCTGCGCGCCGAGATGCTCGAGCGCCTGGCCGACTTCGACCTGGAGTTGATGGACAAGTTCCTGAACGAGAAGGAGGTCGGCATCGAGGACATCAAGCGCGCCACGCGCCACGCCGTGCTCACCCTGGGCCTCACGCCGGTGTTCTGCGGCAGCTCCTTCAAGAACAAGGGCGTGCGCCTGCTGCTCGACGCCGTCGTCGACTACCTGCCCTCGCCCATCGACCGCGGCCTGATCGTCGGCCACGACCTGGGCGACGCGGACAAGGCGGTCTCGCGCCACCCGTCGGCGAAGGAGCCCTTCGCCGCCCTGGCCTTCAAGATCATCAACGACCCCTACGTCGGCCAGCAGACCTTCATCCGCGTCTACTCCGGCGAGCTGCCGTCGGGCAGCTACGTGCTCAACCCGGTCAAGGACAAGCGCGAGCGCGTCGGCCGCATCCTGCGCATCCACGCCGACAGCCGCGAGGAGATCGACGCCGTGCGCGCCGGCGACATCGCGGCGCTGATCGGCACCAAGTACACCACCACCGGCGACACGCTGTGCGCCGAGAAGGAGCCGCTGCTGCTGGAGGCCATCCACTGCCCGGAGACGGTGGTCGACCTCAAGGTCGAGCCGCCCTCGGCGCGCGAGCGCGACAAGCTGTCGGCGGCGCTGCACAAGCTGTCGCTGGAGGATCCCTCGTTTCGCGTGCACTTCGACGACGAGACCGAGGAGACGGTGATCTCGGGCATGGGCGAGCTGCACCTGGAGATCATCGTCGACCGCCTGCGGACCGAGCACAAGGTCGAGGTCAAGGTCGGCCAGCCCGCCGTCGCCTTTCGCGAGGCCATCACGCAGCAGGCCGAGAGCAACTACAAGTTCAAGAAGCAGACCGGCGGCAAGGGGCAGTTCGCGCACATCGAGATGCGCATCGAGCCCAATCCCGGCCAGGGGCTGGAGTTCCTCAACCTCATCAAGGGCGGCAGCATCCCCAAGGAGTTCATCCCGGCCATCGAGAAGGGCTTCCGCGCCTCGATGGAGAAGGGGGCGTATGCCGGCTTCCCCATGGTCGACATCAAGTTCGTCCTCATCGACGGCGGCTTCCACGCCGTCGACTCCAGCGAGCAGGCCTTCAAGACCTGCGCCCAGCTGGCCATCAAGGAGGCGGTCAAGAAAGCCGCCCCGCACGTGCTCGAGCCGATCATGAAGATCGAGGTCAACACCCCCGATGAGTACATGGGCGAGATCATCGGCGACATCAACCGCCGCCGCGGCCGCATCGACAGCATGCGCCGCTACCGCAAGGGGTCGCAGAAGCTCAACGGCTCCATCCCGCTGATGGAGATGTTCGGCTACGCCTCGGTACTGCGCACGGTGTCCAGCGGCCGCGCCAGCCACTCCATCGAGTTCCTGCACTACGCCCCGCTGCCCAAGGGGATCGAGGAGAAGCTGCTCGCCGACCTGCGCGAGAAGAAGGCGGCGAAAAAATAGCGCGGCTCAGCCGCGCGCCAGCCGGAACAGGCGCGCCGCGAACAGCGCCATCCAGGCCATGGTCAGCAGCCCGCCGGGCATGGCCAGCGCCACCGCCTGCCTCTCCATGCCGGGGACGAAGGTCACCAGGACGAAATACGCGATCAGCAGCAGGTTGCCGGCCAGGCCGCACAGCGCCGTCGCCCGGCTGAACACCTTTTCCGCCCGCATCGCCCACGACATGAGCAGCCCGGCAACGCTGGGCAGGAGAAAGGCCAGGAAGGCCCCGGCGCTGCCGTGCGCCCCGCGCGCCAGCAGCGCCTCGCTGGCGGCGGCGATGGCCGTCTTACCCGCCCCGTCGGCCGCGGCGTATTGCCCGCTCAGCGCGAGCATGGGCAGGGCGGCGTTGCCGGCGATGAAGAGCGTGGTGCCGACCAGGAAGAAGGCCAGCGCCAGCCCGGCCCAGGCGCGGTTGGCCCGGCGCAGGGCGGCATAGAGCGCCCAGTAGACGGGGATCAGGGCGACCTGGACCAGCAGGTTCAGGAAATCATGGTCATAGAGGCCGAGCAGCGGGTGGTCGTGGAGCTCCTGCAGGCGTCCGGCCGCCGTCGCCGGGACGCGCGAGATGTCGCCGCCGAGCAGGTTGCCGGCGACGACGTCCAGCACAAGGCCGGCCAGAACGAGCAGCGTGGCCGCGCCGCCCCAGAAGAACACCCGCCGCCACTTGGCCTGGGGATCGATCATGTCCGCCAGGCGCGTTGCGTCATGGTCCTGCATGTTCCCTCCTGTCCTCGTTCCCGGCTGTTCTTTTCTTATGATCCCTCTCCAGCAGGCGGCGGGAATTCGCCGCGCCGTGGCTGGGGAGAAAAACACGGCAGCCCGTGCCCAGCAGCCGACCCCAGCTGGCGACCAATTGTTCCGCATTGCAGGCGAACGGCGGGAACGCCGATCCGGGAAAGACCCCGAACATGGCGTCGCCGACCAGGGCGAATTCGTCGTCGACGATCAGGCTCT
>DAHVOV010000117.1 GCA_027318645.1 Candidatus Aminicenantota bacterium | reverse complement strand
CCTGGACATCGTCGAGGCGGTCGCCGTGCTGCACGCGAACGGCATCGTCCACCGCGACCTGAAGCCGGCCAACATCCTGATCGACGGAAAGCGGCGGGTGAAGATCCTGGACTTCGGCCTGGCCAAGGAGGTGGACGACGCCGAGAAGACCTCCACCGTCGGCGAGATCGTCGGCTCCCCCTACTACATGTCCCCCGAACAGATCCGCGGCCAGGACGTCGGCCTCACCTCCGACGTCTACCAGCTGGGGCTGGTGCTTTACCGCACCCTGACCGGCCGCCATCCCTTCGAAAGCCCCAGCACCATGGAGGTGATCCTGGGCCAGCTCCACCGCCGCCCCGAGCCGCCGGCGCCCGCCAGCGGCGGCCTGCCGCGCTTCCTGCGCCTCGGCCTGGACAAGGCGCTGGAGAAGGCGCCGGCGCGGCGCTTCCGCGACGCCGGGGCCATGGCCCGGTTCTTCCGCCTCGAGAAGGCCCCCTGGGGGGTCCGCCTGGGCGCGGCCCTCGCGCGCGGCTGGCTGAAAGGAGCGCTCGCTGCCGCGGCGCTGGCCGCGCTGGCCTTCCTCGGCTATCGCGCGACCTTCGGCGCGCGCGCGGTCCATGACCTGCATTACGGCGGCAGCGTGGTGGAGGCCCGCAACCGCTTCGGCGCCCGCCTCTGGCGCCGGGACTTCTCTCCCTTCGCCGTCCAGTACGCCTTCCTGACCCGCAGCCGCATCCCGCTGCCCCAGGGCAGCGGCATTCCCTCCCAGTACCTGACCCTGGACGTGGGCGACCGCCGCCTGGCCGTCGCGCTGCTGGTCCTGCCCGCGGGCCAGGCCTTTCCCGGCGGGTTGTCCATCGCCGCCGACTCCCTCCTCTGTCAAAGGGCGGTGCTCGGCGAGGACGGCCGGGTCCTGCGGCGGGAGCCGCTGCTGGCCGGGTTCGAGTACGATGCCTACGACTATATCCGCGTCGTCAAGCCCCACGACATCCGGCTGCTGGGGACGCGTCCCGACGGCGAGGCGGAGACGCTGTTCACCGTGCAGCAGTACCAGAGCATGTACCCCTTCGCCCTCGTGTACGGCCGCGGCCTGAAGAAATACGTCTTCACCCACCCGGGCACCTTCCTCACGACGCCGCTGGCGACGGGCGGGGACAAGGCCTCCTTCATGCTGTTCGGCATCAACAACCTGTTCGCCCACATGTCGTTCGTCGCCGAGATCTCCTTCGACACGGCGAACAGCGGCGGCGAGCTGATCCGCGGCATCCCCAACCTGTCGCCCGACACGCGCAACAACGTGCCGCACTCGGACCGGCTGTTCATCCTGCCCTTCCGCACGCGGCTCATCGAGAACCGCTGGCGCCAGGAGGGGCGCGCCCGCTTCAGCGAGGATGCGCAGGGCGACATCCTGGACCTCGACCGCGACGGCCGCCTGGAGGTGCAGACGAAGGCCGGCCGCCTCGTCTTCCATGACCCGCCCGACACGCTGCGCCGCGTCTATACGCTGGTGAACCTCAGCTTCCAGGAGCGCATGGCGAAGCGCAATCCCGCCAACGCCCTGGACCTGATCGGGCAGGCGCTCGCCTTTCCCGTCCAGAACCCCTACCTGCTCTCGGCGCTGCGGTTGATGGCCGGAGACCTGCAGGTGGACCTGGGCGACTACCGGGCGGGCGAGAAGAGCCTGCTGCGGGCGCTCGAGCTTTCCCCGGCGAACAACGACGCCAACGAACGCCTGTGCGAGCTGGAGATGCTGCGCGGCGACGCGCCGGCCGCGCTGCGCCGGCTGGCGAGCGGCCGCGCCGACAGCAGCCAGTTCTGGGGCTTCACCTCCTTCGGGGTGCAGCTGTTCAAGGGCTGCCTGTACCTGGACTCGGGGCTCTTCGCCGAGGCCGAGGCGGAGTTCGGCCGCATCCGCCGCCAGGTCGACGACGTGGGGGCGCTGGGGCTGGCCGCCTGCGACGTGTTCCGCGGGAACTACGCCGCGGCGCTGGCCGTTCTGCGCGCGCTGGAGCGGCAGCCCCTGGGGGCCGTCGACCTGCGCGAGCTGCGCCTGCTGCTGGGGCGCGCCCTGCTGCTCAGCGGCGTCGACCTGCCGCGCGCCCGGTTCCTGTTCGACGACATCGCGCGCAACTCGCTGGAGTACGGGCCGCTCGCCGAGGTCTCCGCCGGCTACCTGCTGGCGCGGAAGGGGGAAACCCGGGAGGCCGGCCTCGCCGCGCGCGCCGCCTTCGACCGCCTGCGGCAGCAGGCGCGCGGCGACGTCATGGCCCGGCTGTGGCTCTTCTACGACGCGTATGTCTACGGCCTGACCATGGATCTGGTCGGGGACCGCGTTGAGGCCGCCCGCGGCTACCGCGACTGCATCGAGGCCAACCCGGACACGGAGCTGGCCGGGCGCTCGCGACGCCGGCTCGGCGAATCAACGGAAGGAAGTATGGCGCCAACCCAAGAAAAGAAATAAGGGAGAATAGAGGGAAGAATTGGGGAAGAGGGGTGGAAGAGGCCCCGTCAGGGACTGAAAGGACTTGTGGGTTACTTGGATCCATGCGGTTCCTTGTCGCTCGTCACTCGTCAATTGTCACTGAGGTCTGGCCGCCCGTTGCCCTGTAGAAGTTCAGATACATATTGGACTCTTACTCTCTTAAAGGAACTCACTTTGTGAGTTCCGGAAGGCGGGCGGGAGTCCGATATGAAGGCTTTTTATCTGTTTCGCGGTCTTCGTGGCTATAATCGGGCCATGCTGCGC
>DAHVOV010000107.1 GCA_027318645.1 Candidatus Aminicenantota bacterium | reverse complement strand
GCCTTCCTCCTCTCGTTCGACCGCATCGCCCAGAGCCACATCGAGAACATCCGCGTCGGCGCCAGCGGCTACGCCTGGGTCCTCAGCCGCGAGGGGTTCGAGATCTCCTGCCCGCTGCCGGGGCACGTAGGCCGCAGCGTCTTCGAGACCTGCCGGGGCTTCCCCGAGGTGACCGCCATGGCCCGGCGGATGCTCAAGGGCGAGGAGGGCGTCAGCGCCTACCACTACCTGCGGACCAATGACCCCCGGGGCGGGATCGTCCTCAAGCACGCCGTCTTCCGGCCCATCCGCATCGGCGGCACCTTCTGGTCCATCGCCGTCGCCACCCCGGAGGACGAGGTGCTGAAAAGCATGGCGGGGTTCCGCTCGCGCCTGCTGGCCCTGACCCTCGCCCTGCTCGTCCTGTCCACCCTCTTCACCTTCCTCTTCGTCCGCTGGCAGATCGTCCTCCGCGAGCAGAAAAAGCGCGAGCCGATCGTGCGCGCCCTGCAGGAGAGAGAGGAGGCCTTCCGGCGCATCTTCGACGAGTCCAACGACCCCATCCTGCTCCTGAGCGGCGGCGTGTTCATCGAGTGCAACCGCGCCGCCCTGGCGCTGCTGGGGAACGTGCCCCGCGGGGCGCTCCTCCAGGCGTCGCCGGCCGCCATCTCCCCGCCCCGGCAGCCGGACGGGTCCGACTCCGCCGCCGCCTTCGCCGCGAGGGCCGCCGCCGCCTTCGCCGGCGGGCACCAGCGCTTCGAGTGGGTGCACCGGCGGGCGGACGGGACGGAGCTGTTCGTGGACGTGTCCCTCACCCCCATCGTCGTCCGCGGCGAGAGGGTCCTGCACGTGGCCTGGCGCGACATCACCGAGCGCAAGCGGGCCGAGGAGGAGCAGGAGCAGCTGCGGGCGCAGCTGATGCAGGCGCACAAGATGGAGTCCATCGGCCGGCTCGCCGGCGGGGTGGCCCACGACTTCAACAACATGCTGCAGAGCATCCTGGGCTACACGGAGATGGCGCTGGAGAAGGTGGGCCCCGACGAGCCGCTGCAAAAGATCCTGCAGGAGACGCTGCGCGCCGGCAAGCGCTCGGCCGATCTCACCCGGCAGCTGCTGGCCTTCGCCCGCAAGCAGGTGGCGAACCCGCGCGTGCTGGACCTGAACGAGACCATCCCGGGCATGCTGGGGATGCTGCGCCGGCTCATCGGCGAGCAGGTCGAGCTGGACTGGCGGCCGGGCCGCGGGCTGTGGAACGTGAGGATGGACCCCTCCCAGCTCGACCAGGTGCTGGCCAACCTGGTGGTCAACGCCCGCGACGCCATCGACGGCGCCGGGCGGATCACCATCGAGACCGGCAACCGCGTCCTGGAGGCGGAGCATTGCGCCGGCCGCGTGGACTGCCTGCCCGGCGAGTTCGTCACCCTCACCGTCCGCGACACCGGTTGCGGCATGGACGCCGAGACGCGGTCGAACATCTTCGAGCCCTTCTTCACCACCAAGGGGGTCGGCCAGGGCACCGGCCTGGGGCTGGCCATGGTGTACGGCATCGTGAGGCAGAACGACGGCTTCATCACGGTGCACAGCGAGCCGGCGCAGGGCGCCTCCTTCACCATCCATTTCCCGCGCGTGCGCGGGAAGGCCGAGCCGCCGGCCGCGGAAAGGGCGGAGCGCCCGCCGCGCCAGGGGTCGGAGACCGTGCTGCTGGTCGAGGACAACGACGAGGTCCTGGACCTGGGGATCATGCTGCTCCGGGAGTTGGGCTACCAGGTGCTGCCGGCGCGCACCCCCGACGAGGCGATCCGCCTGGCCGGAGGGCATTCCGGCGCCATCGACCTGCTCGTCACCGACATGATCATGCCCGGCATCAACGGCAGGCAGCTGGCGGACCGCCTC
>DAHVOV010000105.1 GCA_027318645.1 Candidatus Aminicenantota bacterium | reverse complement strand
TTCTGGCCCATCTGGACGAGGGCGGATCGGTCGGACTGCAACTGGAGGATGGCCTCCGCCAACTCCCGCGGCGCCCCAGGCGGGACGTTCACGCCGCAGCCTGCGGCCGCTGCTGGACAAGGGCATCGACACGCTGGTGCTCGGCTGCACCCATTACCCGCTGGTGGCCGGGGCCATCGCCGAGGAGTGCGGGCCGGGAATCGCCGTGATCGATACCGGCGAGCCCGTCGCCCGCCAGCTGCAGCGGCGGCTGAAAGCCGCGGGGCTGCTGCGCGGGGGGCAGCGCCGGGGCCGGCTGGATTGCTTCACCAGCGGCCCGCTCCGCGAGGTGGCGCCGGTCGTGTGCGCCATCATGGCCGACCCGCGGCTGCCGGTGGCGCGCGCGCGCGTCTGAGCGCCCCGGTTGCTTTTTCCCCCTGCTTGGGCTATAGTGTCCCCTTGGAGACGCCGGCGGCGCTTTGCTGAAGAGCCTGAAAGCGCCGGCGAGAGGGGAATCCGCCGTTCATGAGGATATTGCCGGTTTCATCGGGAAAAGGCGGGGTAGGCAAGACCACGTTCGCCCTGAACTTCGCCCTGTCGCTGGCCAAGTCGAGCCGCACCGTGCTCCTCGACCTCGACACCGGCACGTCCAGTTTGCGCAACTTCCTAGACGTCCGCGTCGAGCGCGACCTGTCCCACTACCTGAAGCAGGGGACGGCGCTCGACGCCTGCCGCCAGGGGCTGCCCAGGGCCATGGACCCCGAGGGCGCCTTCGCCAACTTCAGCTTCATCGCCTCGCCCCGCGGCTTCGTGACCGACATGGTCAACTTCAGCCCCGAGGTCAAGGCGCGGCTGATCGAGGGCATCAACGGCCTGCAGGCCGACTTCCTGGTCGTCGATATGAAGGCCGGCCTCGACCACAACGTCCTCGACTTCCTGCCCCTGTCCAACAGCGGCATCCTGCTGTTCACCCCGCGCCTGAAGGCGGCGACCGCCTCCGCGGCCGAGATGGCCAAGGCCGTCCTGTTCCGCATGCTGGACGTCATGCTCTCCGCGCCCATGCTGCGCGCGAGCCTGCAGGCGGAGCCCGACGGCCCGCGCGCCGCCGCCTTCCGGCGCCTGGGCGAGTTCATCGCCAGCGGCGGCGACGGCTCGGGGCGCAACCTGGACGACCTGCTCGGCGAGGCCGCCTCAGAGCTCCCCGACGACAACGTCCTGCGCGTGATGCGCTATTATGTCGAGAATTACAAGGTCTACTACGTCCTGAACCAGTTCAACAGCGTGGCCGAGTCGGTGGAGAACGCCATCAAGCCCTTCGTGGAGGCGGTTTTCCGCAGCGCCTCCTCGCGGCTGTCCTTCCACAACCTGGGCTGGGTGGTCGAGGACGAGCAGATACGGCGCTCCGGCGAAACGGGCGTTCCCTACATGGTGCGCCGCCATTACCAGCGGCAGCAGGCCGCCCCCGCCCCGATCGACGAGGACGCCCGGCTGCGCGCCATGTTCGGCCTGGCGCCGGCGCGCCCCCAGCCGGAGCAGAAAAGGGACCTGGCCCGCGAGCTGAGCGGCCAGCTCGACCTGCTGCGGCGGATCTACGTCTTCAACGCCGGCAAGGACCCCGAGACCAACCTCGACTTCATCGCCGCCCGCGCCCGCGACCTGTCGGCCAATTCGGTCCACCAGTTCGGCATGAAGCGCATCTTCTCGGCGGCGGAGTTCCTGGAGCGCTTCCAGTCGCAGCTGCGGCCCTCCCCGGCGCCTGCCGGCGATTGACCTCCCCGCCGGGGGATGGTATAATCAGCCCTCTTTCCGTCCGATTCGGTCCCAGGGAGTATTTCATGAAGCGCTGGAAGCTGCTGTTCACCATCTTCGCCGTCACCTTCACCACCATGCTGGCCGAAGTCCTGCTCAACCGCGTCTTCTCCGTGGTCTATTTCGGGCAGTTCGCCTTCCTGATCATCTCCCTGGCGCTCTTCGGCTACGGCCTGAGCGGGGTCTTCGTGGCGCTGCGGCGCCTCTCGGCACGCCCCGACCAGGAGCGGCTCCTCTCCCGCTACCTGCTGCTGTTCGCCGTCTCCTTCCCGCTGGCCTACAAGGCGGCGCTGGTGTTCACCATCGACTTCCTGCACCTGTTCTCCCCCTTCCACAACTTCCTGTTCCTGGTGCTGAACTTCATGCTCCTGCTGCTGCCCTTCTTCTTCGGCGGCGTGGTGCTGGCCCTGATCTTCTCTGCCCATTCCGCCAGCATCGGCCGCCTGTACTTCATCGACCTGGCCGGCGCCAGCCTGGGCTCACTGGCCATCATCCCGCTCATCCCGGCGCTCGGGCCCAACCGCATCCTGATCCTGCTGTTCCTGCTCCTGGCCCTGGCCTGGTTCCTCGTCGCCGGCGGCCGGCGCGCCGTGCGCGGGGCCGTCTTCGCCGTGATGGTCGCGGCCATGGCCGCGGCCTACCGCTTTCCCGACGCCGTGTTCCCCATCGTGCCCAAGCTGGTGGAGTCCAAGCGCCAGTACAACGCCCAGCACGAGCGCAACGCCATCGAGTACAGCAAGTGGAGCACCATCAGCAAGATCGACGTGGCGCCGTGGCGCCGGGCGCGCAAGGTCATCTGGATCAACGGCGGCACCATGCAGTCCTTCCTCATCAAGTTCGACGGCGACCTGGCCCGGCTGAAGAAGATCGAGTGGATCCCGGCCTCGCTGCCCTTCCAGATCGCCCCGAAGGGGTCGGCGGTCATCATCGGCTCCGCCGGCGGCCATGAGGTCCTCTGCGCCCTGTCGCACGGCTTCCAGGACATCGTGGCCATCGAGATGGACCCGGTCATCTGCGAGCTGCTGCAGCGGGAGTACGCCGACTACACCGGCCGCATCTTCCACCTGCCCCAGGTGAAGCTGATGGCCGACGAGGGGCGGAGCGCCCTCAAGCGCATGGACCGCCAGTTCGACGTCATCCAGATGGTCAACTCGCACAACGCCGACTCCCTGCTCTCGGGGGCGCTCAGCATCTCCGAGACCTACATCTACACCGTGGAGAGCTTCAAGGACTACTGGGCGCACCTGCGGCCCGGCGGCCTGATCTACATCGTGCACTGGAACGGCGAGCGCCTCTTCGCCACGGCGCTGCGGGCGCTGCAGGAGATGGGCGTGGAGCGGCCGGAGGAGAAGTTCTTCGTGCTGCAGTTCCCGCAGGGCTTCAATTATTTCTTCCTGAAAAAGGGGGTCTTCACCCCCGCGGAGGCCGCGGTCCTGCGCGACTACGCCCGCCGGCCGGAAAACGTCGCCTACGCGCCGGACCTGAAGCGGGACAACCTCTATTATGGCATGATGGCCGACCTGCCGGGAACGGTGCGCGGCTCCGCGGTCAACATCGCCCCGGTGTACGACGGCTCGCCGTACTTCAACCAGCCGAACCGCATCGGCCAGTTCCGCTTCCGCGACGTGAAGATCCAGGGCATGGGGCAGCAGGTGGTCCGCTCGGCGCTCGTCTATTCCAACTCCATCTACCTGTCCATCCTCGCCCTGTCCCTGCTGTTCTCGCTGCTGTTCATCTACCTGCCCCTGCGCGGCCGCCGCGTGGGCGCCGGCCTGGCGCCGCTGATCCTCTATTTCTTCTTCATCGGCCTGGCCTACATCATGGTCGAGATCATCTTCATCAAGATCTTCCAGTTCTTCCTCGGCAGCCCGGCCATCTCCATCTCGATCATCATCTTCTCCCTGCTGGTCTCGACGGGCATCGGCAGCCTGCTCAGCGAACGCGCCTTCCGCCCCTTCGGCCGGCGCATGATCCCGGCCTTCGCCGCGTTCCTGGCCCTGCTGCTGGCGCTTTACGGCGCCTTCCTCTTCCGCGGCCTGGGCGGCCTGATCCAGCTGGGCTTCTCCTGGCGCGTCCTGATCTCATTCGCCCTGATCTCCCTGGCCGGCTTTTTCATGGGCGCCTTCTTCCCCGAGGGCATCCGCCGGCTGGGCGCGGCCGACAAGGCCATGATCGGCTGGGCCTGGGGCGCCAACTCCTTCGCCACCGTCGTCGGCTCGATCATGGCGGTGATCGTCTCCATCAACTGGGACTTCACCGCCGTGCTGCTGCTGGCGGCGTTCTCCTACCTGGCCGCGGCCTGGTTCTACGGCCGGTCGGGGAAAGCGGCCTAGGCGGGGGCGGGACCGCGGCTATTTGCGCACGCGGTACAGGGAGACCGTGGTGTCCCAGACCGGGAAGCGGCGCACGAGCCGCAGCGCCGCCGTCCGCTCCGGGAAGCGCCGCCGCATCCAGCCCATCTCGGCGTCGTGGAAGCGGTCCAGCGCCAGGACGTAGTCCGGGGCGAAGCGGCCGAAGGGATCCTCGTCGTTGAACCAGTTCTCGTAGGCCATGACCGCCTTGAACCGCGTCCCCAGGGTCAGCCGCGGCGCCTCCTGCCCCAGCACCACCGAGCCGGCGGGGAGGTTCTCCATGTAGCGCGAGGCCGCCTCCAGGCGGAAGCTCGGGCGCAGGAAAAAATGGGCCGCGTACAGGGCGAGCGAGATCCCCAGCATGGCGGCGAACGCCGTCCAGGCGGCGGCGCGCCGAGCCGTTCGGGCCCGGGCGAGCAGCAGGGCCAGCGCGGCCGTAAGGGCGAGCACGGCGGCCAGGCGCAGCGCGAGCGGCTGGCTGCCGGCGGCGGCCGCCCGGCCCGCGAGCTGCCCGAGGAAGGG
>DAHVOV010000101.1 GCA_027318645.1 Candidatus Aminicenantota bacterium | reverse complement strand
AAGTGGTCGAGGCGGCGGCTGCTGGCGCGAGCGTACAGCTTGTCGGCGAATGTCTTCAGGTCCGTTTCCGGCATGATCCTAGGATACTTCCTTTCGCTCCAGGTGTGCAACAACCGCGGGCAAAGGATCTTGCGCGGCACTGGAGAGCTCAGGCGGGCTCCAGGGAAGAGAGTGGGGAACCCTTTCTCTTCCCTGAGCTCTCAGGGCTCTACTGCCAGCTGCCTGTCCGATATGTCGAACGGCATGCTGTCGGGCAGGGAGAACGGCAGGAGGAGGAGCAGGGGAGCGCCGGCGGCCGAGCGCAGGCGCAGGGCCTTGTTGCCGGGGGTCTCGCGGTCGAGCCAGGAGCCGGCCTTCTCGTCGGCCGCGTTCACGCCGCGCCAGCAGCTCTGCATCGGGTTCGCCTCGTCGTAGCGCTCGAAGTCGTCGCGCAGCACGCTGAACCGCTGCGCCTCGCCGCCCGCCTCGTCCAGCTGCACGACGTCGATGGCCAGGTCGTCCAGCGCCAGGTCCAGGTCCTTTTCCCTGCCGGCCTGCAGCGTCAGCGCCGGTTCAAAGTGGTGCTCCCGAGTCGTGCCCAGCGCCGCGTTCGCGAACAGGACCCGGTCGTCCAGCCTAAGCTCGGCCTCGTCGCGGCGGAAGTCGAGCCTGACCTTCAGCTCGTGCCAACCGCCGGCAAGCGGTTCGATAGGCATGCTGAGGCCGCCGAACCCGACCTCGCGCTCGCCGATGTCGATGGCGGCGAACCCGTAGCCCGGGGCCTTTGGCTTGCTGTTGCCGAACCACAGCCGGAAGGCCGGGCCGTCGCCCTGGGCAGCGAGGCGGAACCTGAACGCGAGCTCCAGGAGCCCTTCGCCCGCCCACGGCCTGCCCGAGGCGTCGCTGACGCGCACGATGCCGTTGCGCGTGAAGCGGACGGGCACCAGCCAGTCATAGCGGCCTGTGTTCGCCACGTGGTCGGCGATGGTCGAGAATGTGCCGCCGTTGTCGCGCGAGAACTCGAGCTTCACGTCCAGGACGTCGGGATCGACGGTCCAGCGGACCGCCAGCGGCTCATTCGGCCGCAGCGGCGCGTCGCCGTTGGGGGCGAGCAGGGCCAGCCCGGCGTCGGCCACGACGGCGAAGTTTCCCGACCTGGCGCTGGCCTTGTTGTCCAGGGCCGTGACCTTGACGGCGTAGTTGGTCCCGACGGCCTGCGCGGCCGGGACGGTCCAGCTGAACGTCCCGACCGTTGTCGGCATGCTCGCCGAGAGGGTCGAGATCAGGGTCGTCCCCTTGTAGAGCTGGATCCTGACGTTCTCGTTCACCGCTCCCTCCGCGGTCCAGGCGACGTCATAGGCCGTGCCGCGGAACCACTGGGCGCCTGTTGCCGGGGACGTGACCCGGATCACGCCCGTGACGATGGAGAACAGCTTGCTGGTGCCTTTCACCTTGCCGTCCAAGGTGATCGCCTTGACGGCGTACTGACCTTTGGCCAGGGTCGTGGGGATGTCCCAGTCGAACGAGCCGTCGTTCTCTGCCGCGGCGGCGATGCCCAGCTTCACGAGCCCGTCCCGGAGAAGCTGGATCCTGACGTTGGCGTCCTGAGTCCCGGTCCGGCTCCAGGCGACGGTGCGGGTCGTGCCCATGGCCCAGGTCTCTCCCGCCGCCGGCGCGGTGACCGTGATGGACGGGACGATGATGGAGAACGCGCCGCTGTCGCCCTTCACCAGGTTGTCCACGGTCTTCACGCGGATGACGTACCCGCTGCCCTTGGCCAGCGCCGCCGGAACGGTCCAGT
>DAHVOV010000099.1 GCA_027318645.1 Candidatus Aminicenantota bacterium | reverse complement strand
TATATTGTGATGATAGGACGACAACTGCTTGAGCATGACATACTGGGCAAGATTGGTGTCCTGGAATTCATCCACCAGCACGTGCTGGAAGCGGCGGGAATATCGCTCCGTCACGCCGGGTTGTTCTGCCAGCAGCCGCGCCGCCAGCATCAGCAGGTCGTTCTCGGCGCTGAAGGACTGCGGCACGTTCCAGATCTTGGTCAGGCGCGTCTGCGGCACGCGGTCCTCGGCCACCTGGCGCTGCTCGCCGCTGCGCCGGGCCACCCAGGCCTGGTGGCGGGTGACCGGGGGGCCGGGCGGGATGTCGGCGAAATATTTCTTGACCTTGGCCAGCGCCGTCTCGGCGTCGATGTCGCCGGCGATGGCGATGACGGCGTTGTTCGGGCCGTAGTAGGAGGCGAACCACTGGTGGACGTCCGCCAGCGAGGCGGCCGACAGGTCCTCCATGGAGCCGATCACCGTCCAGGAATAAGGATGGCCGGCCGGGAAGCAGGCCTTGGCGATCAGCTCCTCGGCGAGGCTGTAGGGCTCGTTGTCGTACTGGCGCTTCTCGTTCTGCACCACGCCGCGCTGCTCGTCCAGCTTGGCCTGGGTGACGGCGCCCTTGAGGTGGCCCATGCGGTCGGACTCCAGCCACAGCGCCAGGTCGAGCGCCGGCAAGGGCACGTTCTCGAAGTAGTTGGTGCGGTCCTCGTTGGTGGTGCCGTTGAGGTCGGTGGCGCCCACCTTCTGCATGGGCTTGAAGTAGTCGTCGTCGTAGTTCTCGCTGCCGTTGAACATCAGGTGCTCGAAGAGGTGGGCGAAGCCGGTCCGCCCGGCCTTCTCGTTCTTCGAGCCGACGTGGTACCAGACGTTGAAGGCCACGATCGGCGCCTTGTGGTCCTCGTGGACGATCAGCGTCAGGCCGTTGTCGAGGACGAATTTCTCATAGGGGATGTCGACGGCGGCGGCGCCGTTCAGCGGCGTTCCCTGGGCCAGGCTCACGAGTACGCTCCCCAAGATCGCGAAAAAAGCCGTTTTGCTTGCCATGGGATGTTCTCTTTGCGCATGATCGTCATTCTACCGCATTTTGGCCTTTAAACCAACGAAGCGAAAGAACCCAGGGAAGAAGGAGGGAAGAGAAAGGGAAAGGCAGAGGGAAAACAGAGTGGGAAAGGCAACGGAAAGGGCTTTTCTCACTCGCTCTTCCCTCATTCTTCCCTCTCTCTTCCCTGTGTCTTCCTTTGAGAACGCGCCACACCTGCCGTACAATGGCGCGCATGAGCTCGTTGCTGAAGCATTTCTTCAACCTGCTGTGGCGGGCGCGGCGGGCCTGGCGCGGCGCCCTGCGCCTCCGGCCGCAGCCGCCGCCCCTCCTCCGCGCGCGCGGGAGGCAGGCGCCCCTCCCCTTCCTCGAGGGGGCCAACCTGCCCTGGCTGGCCTATGGCGGCGACTTCGGCGCCAACGCCTGGAGCCCGGGCGGCGGGCTGTCCCGGCCCGGCCGCAGCGAGGAGCTCCGCCGGCAACTGCGGGGGCTCAGGGAGCGCGGCATCGGCGTCGTGCGCTGGTTCCTCTTCTGCGACGGCCGCGCCGGCATCCGCTTCACCCCGGCCGGCACGCCCCTCGGGCCCGACGACCGCCTCTTCGCCGACATCGACGTTGCCCTGGCGGCGCTGGCGGCCGAGAAGATGAAGGCCGTCTTCGTC
>DAHVOV010000089.1 GCA_027318645.1 Candidatus Aminicenantota bacterium | reverse complement strand
GGGACGTATTGAACGAGGCGTGGAACGAGGCGGTAAAGCTCAAGGACCAGTACATGAGTACCGAGCACCTCATTCTCGCGCTCGCCGGCACGGGTGAAACGCGTGCCCGGAGTGTCCTCAACGCCGCGGGGTTCACGCGCGAGAATATACTGAAAGTGCTGATGGACGTGCGCGGCAACAGGCGCGTCACCGACGAGAACGCCGAGGAGCGATACAATGCGCTCGACCGTTACAGTCGCGACCTCACGAAGCTGGCGCGCGCGAACAGGCTCGATCCGGTGATCGGCCGGGATGAGGAGATCCGCCGCGTGATGCAGGTGCTGGTGCGGCGCACCAAGAACAACCCGGTGCTGATCGGCGAGGCCGGCGTGGGCAAGACCGCCATCGCCGAGGGGCTGGCGCTGCGCATCGTCCAGGGCGACGTGCCGGAGATGCTCAAGGACAAGAAGGTGGTCACCCTGGACATCGGCGGCCTGCTGGCCGGCGCCAAGTACCGCGGCGAGTTCGAGGACCGGCTGAAGGCGGTGATCAAGGAGGTGAGCGAGTCCGAAGGGCGGGTCATCCTGTTCATCGACGAGCTGCACACCATCGTCGGCGCCGGCGCCGCCGAGGGCGCCGTCGACGCCTCGAACATGCTCAAGCCGGCGCTGGCCCGCGGCGAGCTGCGCGCCATCGGCGCCACCACCCTCAACGAGTACAAGAAGTACATCGAGAAGGACCCGGCCCTGGAGCGGCGCTTCCAGCCGGTGCTGGTCAAGGAGCCCACGGTGGAGGAGACCATCTCCATCCTGCGCGGCCTGAAGGAGAAGTACGAGATCCACCACGGCATCAAGATCACCGACGCGGCGCTGATCGCCGCCGCCACGCTGTCGGACCGCTACATCACCGACCGCTTCCTGCCCGACAAGGCCATCGACCTCGTCGACGAGTCGGCCTCCAAGCTGCGCATCGAGATGGACTCGCTGCCCGAGGAGCTCGACGAGCTGGAGCGGCGCATCACCCAGCTGGAGATCGAGCACCAGGCGCTCAAGAAGGAGGGCAGCGCCGACGCCAGGGCCAAGCGCAAGGAGCTGCTGGCCGAGCTGGAGGAGCTCAAGATCAAGCGCGACCAGGTCCGCGGCCACTGGCTGAAGGAAAAGGAGCTGATCCACCGGCTCCGCGACCTGAAGGAGGAGAGCGACCGGCTGCGCCTGCAGCAGCAGGAGGCCGAGCGGCGCAACGACTACGCCCAGGCGTCGCAGATCCAGTACGGCCGGCTGCCCGAGAACCGCAAGCAGGGCGAGACCGTCCAGGATCAGCTGGCCGCGCTGCAGAAGGAGAAGAAGATCCTGACCGAGGAGATCACCGAGGAGGACATCGCCGAGGTGGTCTCGCGCTGGACCGGCGTGCCGGTGAGCAAGCTGCTCGGCGGCGAGAAGGAGAAGCTGCTGCGCATGGAGGAGATCCTGAAGGGGCGGGTCGTCGGCCAGGACGAGGCGGTCGACGCCGTCAGCCGCGTCGTGCGCCGCTCGCGCGCCGGCCTGCAGGACCCGCACCGGCCCCTGGGCTCGTTCATCTTCCTGGGGCCGACCGGCGTGGGCAAGACCGAGCTGGCCAAGGCGCTGAGCGAGTTCATCTTCAACAGCGAGCGGGCCATGGTCCGCATCGACATGTCGGAGTACATGGAGAAGCACTCGGTGGCCAGGCTGATCGGCGCCCCGCCGGGCTACGTCGGCTACGAGGAGGGCGGGCAGCTGACCGAGGCGGTCAAGCGCAAGCCCTACTCGCTGGTCCTGCTCGACGAGATCGAGAAGGCGCACGCCGACGTCTTCCACGTCCTGCTGCAGATCCTGGAGGACGGCCGCCTCACCGACGGCAAGGGCAAGACGGTGAACTTCACCAACACCATCGTCATCATGACCTCCAACCTGGGCTCCGACATCATCCAGGAGGAGCGGGACTACGCCGCCATCAAGCGCAAGCTGCACGAGCTCCTGTTCCGGCACTTCCGGCCCGAGTTCCTCAACCGCATCGACGAGATCATCACCTTCCATCCCCTGACCACGGAGAACATCCGCCGCATCGCCGAGCTGCAGCTGGCCCGCCTGCAGGAGCGGCTGGCCGAGCAGAAGATCGCCCTGACCGTCTCGCCGGCGGCGCTGGCCCGCCTGGCCGAGGCCGGCTTTGACCCGCAGCTGGGCGCCCGGCCGCTGCGCCGCGTCATCCAGAGCGAGATCCAGGACCGGCTGTCGCTCATGATCCTGGAGGGGAAGCTGGCGCCGGGAGCGGCCGTGCGCGTCGACTTCAAGGGCGGGGCGTTCGTGTTCGCCTGAGCCGGGCGGGGACCCGTATCGTTACAAAGTAAACTATTTACAAAAGCGCCCGGGCATGATATAATACGGGCAGCCAAATATTACCCCAAGGAGGTAACCCACATGGCTGATAAATCGTTCAATGCGTTCAAGATGGCCCAGCAGCAGTTCGACAACGTCGCCGAGAAGCTCGACCTCGACCCGGCGACCCGCGAGCTGCTGCGCAACCCGCTGCGCGAGTACCACTTCGCCATCCCGGTCAAGATGGACGACGGCAGCGTGAAGATCTTCCAGGGCTTCCGCGTGCAGCACAACGACGGCCGCGGCCCCTGCAAGGGCGGCATCCGCTTCCACCCCCAGGAGACCATCGACACCGTCAAGGCGCTGGCCACCTGGATGACCTGGAAGTGCGCCGTGGTCGACATCCCGCTGGGCGGCGGCAAGGGCGGCGTCATCTGCGACCCGCACAACCTCTCCATGCGCGAGCAGGAGCAGATCTGCCGCGGCTGGGTGCGCCAGGTCGTGCGCAACGTCGGCCCGCTGCAGGACGTGCCGGCCCCCGACGTCATGACCAACGCCCAGCACATGATCTGGATGATGGACGAGTACGAGAGGCTGACCGGCGCCAAGTACCCCGGCTTCATCACCGGCAAGCCGGTGGGCATGGGCGGCTCGCTGGGCCGCACCGAGGCCACGGGCTTCGGCGTCATCTACACCCTGCGCGAGGCGCTGCGCGAGCTGGGCATCGACATCAAGAAGACCACCGCCGCCTTCCAGGGCTTCGGCAACGTCTCGCAGTACGCCGTCAAGCTGTACCAGGAGTACGGCGGCACCCCCGTCTGCGTCTCCTGCTGGGACCAGAAGGAGAGCAAGTCCTACACCTTCATCAAGAAGAGCGGCATCAACCTCGAGGAGCTGCTGGGCATCACCGACAAGTTCGGCGGCATCGACAAGGCCAAGGCCAAGGGCCTGGGCTACGAGGTGGCCGACGCCGAGGCCTGGATCCAGCAGGAGGTCGACATCCTGGTGCCCGCCGCCCTGGAGAACCAGATCAACGCCGAGACCGTGAAGAAGATCTCCGACAAGGTGAAGGTCGTCGCCGAGGGCGCCAACGGCCCCACCACCCCGGAAGCCGACGAGGTGTTCAAGAAAAAGAACATCTTCGTCATCCCCGACTTCCTGGCCAACGCCGGCGGGGTCACCTGCAGCTACTTCGAGCAGGTCCAGTGCAACATGAACTACTTCTGGACCAAGGAAGAGGTCCTGAGCAAGCTGGACAACGTCATGACCTCGGCCTTCCACGCCGTCTACGGCCTGGCCAAGCAGAAGAAGGCCTACATGCGCGACGCCGCCTACATGATCGCCGTGTCCCGCGTCGCCCAGGCCTGCAAGCTGCGCGGCTGGGTGTGAGGACCGCCATTCGCTGATCCGAAGGGGGCGCCCCGCGGCGCCCCCTTTTCATTTCCGCCGGGATCGAGGGGAGGGAACGATGGACGAACAGCAGAACTCGATCGACAAGCTGCTCCACGACATGCGCGAGCGGGCCAAGGAGCTCAACTGCCTCTACCAGGTCGAGGAGCTGCTGACCAAGACGCAGCTGTCGCTGGCCGAGGTCCTCGCCCAGCTGGTGCACGTCATTCCCGCGGGCTACCAGTTCTCCGACATCTGCCGGGTGCGCATCGTCTACGACGGCCAGGAGTTCGCCCCCGAGGGCTTCGCCCTCACGCCGCGCACGCAGACCGCCCTCATCCGCATCGAGGACAAGGAGGTCGGGCGCATCGAGGTCTCCTATGCCAGCGAGGTGCCGCAGACCGAGGGCAGCTACTTCCTCAAGGACGAGCACAAGCTGCTGGAGACCATCGCCGAGCGCATCAGCCGCACCATCCTGCACCAGCAGCTGGAGCAGGTCTCGCGCGAGTGGGAGACGGCGCAGCGCGCCCTCAGCGACAAGAACAAGAAGGAATGGATGGTGATCATCGAGCTGCTGCGGCGCACCGACCAGAACCTGTACATCCACCTCAGCCGCAAGATGATCTATCACCTGTTCTGGAACGGCGTCATGGAGGCCAAGGAGCTGCTCAAGACCCTGAGCAAGGACCGCGACCAGGTGCCGAGCGAGCTGAGCGAGGACATGAACCGGCCCAGCCTGCGCCGCTCGCAGCTGGAGCTCCTGGCCCTGAGCGACGAGACCTTCCGCATCGCCGCCCGCTACCTCAGCGACACGGAGATCCTGGGCCGCATCCAGAAATGGATCCAGGAGGACAAGGCCGGCTTCCTCAGCCGCGCCATCAACAACATCGACCTGCCGCTGGTGGAGATCATCAACGCCATCACCCACTACCACTACATCTCGGGCGGCCATTACGAGCTGTCTCCGCCCATGGAGAAGGGGCTGCGCGTCTCGCTGATCCGCCGCTTCTTCTCCGACGACCTGAAGTTCATCAACATCGCCAAGAACCACGTCGAGGTGCGCCACTTCTACGACCTGGTGCAGCGCATCATCTACCCGGCCAACGGCTACGGCCGCCTGGGCGGCAAGAGCGCCGGCCTGTTCCTGGCGCAGAAGATCCTCTCCACGCCCGGGGAGCACAGCGAGGTGCTGGACGGCCTCAAGTACCCCAAGACCTGGTACATCACCACCGACGCCATCATGAGCTTCCTCAGCTACAACAACCTGGAGGAGGTCAACGAGCAGAAGTACAAGGAGATCGACCAGATCCGCCTGGAGTACCAGAACGTGGTGCAGCTGCTGAAGAACTCGCACTTCCCGGTGGAGATCATCAAGGGTCTGTCGATGGCCCTCGACGACCTGGGCGACCGGCCGCTGATCGTGCGCAGCTCGAGCCTGCTCGAGGACCGCATGGGCACCGCCTTCTCCGGCAAGTACAAGAGCCTGTTCCTGGCCAACACCGGCAGCAAGCAGGAGCGCCTGGACGCCCTCACCGACGCCATCGCCGAGGTCTACGCCTCGATCTTCGGCCCCGACCCCATCGAGTACCGCGCCGAGCGCGGCCTGCTCGACTTCCACGAGGAGATGGGCATCATGATCCAGGAGGTGGTCGGCCGGCGCATGGGCGACTATTTCCTTCCCGCCTTCGCCGGCGTGGCCTTCAGCAACAACGAGTTCCGCTGGTCCTCGCGCATCAAGCGCGAGGACGGCCTGGCCCGCCTGGTCCCCGGCCTGGGCACCCGCGCCGTCGACCGCGTCAGCGACGACTACCCCATCCTGATCTCCCCCGGCATCCCCAACCTGCGCGTCAACGTCACCGCCGAGGAGACCATGCGCTACTCGCCGCGGCGCATCGACGTCATCAACCTCAAGACCGGCACCTTCGAGACCAAGGAGATCCCGGCCCTGCTGCGCGAGTGCGGCCGCGAGTACCCGGTCGTCGAGAAGATCGTGTCGGTCTACGAGGACGACCATATCTTCTCACCCTCGGCGATCAACCTCGACTTCGAGCGGGCGAACCTGTTCGTCACCTTCGAGGGGCTCATCACGCGCACGCCGTTCATCAAGCAGCTGCAGACCATCCTCAAGACCCTGCAGGAGAAGATGGGCACGCCGGTGGACATCGAGTTCGCCCACGACGGCCAGAACCTGTACCTGCTGCAGTGCCGGCCGCAGGCCGCCGCCGCCGGCAACGTGGCCAGCCCCATCCCCAAGGACATCGCCGACGACCGCGTCGTCTTCACCGCCAACCGCTACATCTCCAACGGCAAGCTGCCCGACATCACGCACATCGTCTACGTCGACCCGGAGAAGTACAGCCAGCTGGAGCGCAGCGAGGACATGCTGGAGATCGGCCGGGTGGTGGGCAAGCTGAACAGCCTGCTGCCCAAGCGCCAGTTCATCCTCATGGGGCCGGGCCGCTGGGGCAGCCGCGGCGACATCAAGCTCGGCGTGCCGGTCACCTACTCCGACTTCAACAACACCGCCGCGCTGATCGAGATCGCCCGCAAGAAGGGCAACTACGTCCCCGAGCTCTCCTTCGGCACCCACTTCTTCCAGGACCTGGTCGAGTCGTCCATCCGCTATCTGCCGCTGTATCCCGATGACCCGGGCATCGAGTTCAACGAGAAATTCCTGCTGGGGGCGCGCAACGTCCTGCCCGAGATCCTGCCCGAGTCGGCGGCCCTGGCCGACACCATCCGCGTCATCGACGTGCCGCAGGTGACCGGCGGCAAGGTGCTGCGCGTGGCGATGAACGCCGACCTGGGCGAGGCGCTGGGCTACATCGCCACCCCGCTCGCCGCCGCTGACGCCGCCGAGGAGAAAGGCGTTCCCGCGGAGGGGCCCAGCGAGGACCATTGGCACTGGCGGCTGCGCATGGCCGAGCGCATCGCCGGCCAGCTCGATCCCGCGCGTTTCGGCGTCAAGGCCCTGTACGTCTTCGGCTCGACCAAGAACGCCACCGCCGGCCCGGGGAGCGACATCGACCTGCTGATCCACTTCCAGGGCGGCGAGGAACAGCGGCGGCAGCTCGTCCTCTGGCTGGAGGGCTGGAGCCTGTGCCTGGCCGAGATCAACTTCTCGCGCACCGGCTACCAGTCGGACGGCCTGCTCGACTACCACCTGCTCACCGACGAGGACATCGAGAAGAAGACCAGCTATGCCGTCAAGATCGGCGCCGTCACCGACGCCGCCCGGCGCCTGAGCCTGAAGGGCGAGTGACCCGCCGGGCCTGGGGCCGCCGGCAAAGCGTTTGACTTGCGGGGCCGGCGTGTGCTATTCCGTTCCCAGCCAATGGCGATGAATCATGAAAGCCGGCCGGGGTGCGCATCCCTGAAGGACGACCGCGCGCAGGCCTGGGTCCTGGCCCTGGTGCTGCTCGCGCTGGCCGCGGTCTACCTGCCCTTTGTCGGCAGGGGGTTCGTCAGCGACGATTTCATCTGGCTGCGCGAGAGCCTGCAGGACGGCCGGATCGACCTGTCGCGGACGTTCTTCGCCACGACCGGCTTTTTCCGGCCCATGGTCGGCCTCAGCTTCGCCCTGCAGCGCCTGCTGCATGGCATGGATCCCCGGCCCTACGGCCTGTTCAACCTGCTGCTGCACCTGCTGAACGTCATCCTGGCCTTTCGGCTGCTTCGCCGCTGGGACAGGACCAGGCCCCTGGCGGCCTGGGGCGCGCTGCTCTTCGCCCTGAGCCTCAAGCCGGCGGGCATGGCGGTGGGCTGGATCTCCGGGCGCAGCGACCTGCTTTTCAGCTTTTTCACGCTGCTGGCGTTCGCCTCATGCCCGATCGGCGGAAAAACCGCCGGCGGGCCGTTCGCGCCGGCGCGCCATCTGCCGTGCGCGGCCCTGTTCCTGGCGGCCCTGCTCTCCAAGGAGACCGCGGTGGCCGCGCCGCTCTTCGTCTTCCTCTTCGCCTTCCTGGGCCTGCGGGACGATCCGCCCCCGGGGAGCGCGACGCAACGGTTTTCCCGCGGCCTGCGGGCCGCCTCGCCCTTTCTTGTCAGCGGTGTGATCTATTTCCTGATGCGCTTCCGCAGCGACGCCTTCACCCCGACGAGCGCCCCCGCCTATTACCGCTTCAGCCTTTCCCCCCTGCGCTTCTTGAATAACCTCGGAGAGTACGTGACGCGCTCGGCCCTGCTGGAAATCCTGCTGCTGCTGCTGTGGCTGGGATACCTGCTCGTCAGGCGCCGGCGCCCGGCATGGCGCTCCGGCCCGGCCGAACGGGCGGTGATCGCCGCCGGGCTGCTCTGGTTCCTCTGCTTTCTCCTGCCCTGCCTGTTCCTGGAGGCACGCTCCGATCTCTACGCCTACCTGCCGCAGCTCGGTCTGCACGCGGCGTTCCTCGCCTGGCTCGCCGGCCGTTCCACCCTCGCGGCGGAGAGCCGGCCGCTGCCGGGATGGCCGAGAAGCTTGTCCTGGCCGCTGATCCTGCTGCTGGGCGGCTGGGCGACCTTCATCGGCTACCAGGCGCGCACACGGTCGCTGCCGGCCCGGGCCGGCGCCGCGTTCACGCGGCAGATGGCCGCCTTCGCCGAGAAGCTTTCGCCCGGGAAAAGAGTGCTGGTGGTGGACGCCCAGGCGGGCGAGCGAACGGCCCCTTCCCGCGTCGTGGGCTACGGCCTGGAGGCGATGCTCAGCCTCCTGGCGCCGGGAAAGAAGCTGCGCGGCGAGTTCGTCCCCATCGACGATGCTGGCCGCCTGATGGCCGAGTCCCCCAGGGCATGCGTGCCCTTCCTCTGGGAGAACGGGGAGCTGCAACCGCTGAGACGCAGCCGCCATGCGCGGCCGGGCAAGCCGGTCCGGCTGGTCACGTCGGCCAGAGGCGAAGGACCAGCTCGCGCGTCCGCAGGCAGCCGGCGAGATCGTCGCCCATCCCCTCGTACTCGACGGTGACCGGCCCGGCGAACCCCGCCCGGCGGAAAACGGGCAGCAGGCGGGCATAGTCGATCCGTTTCTCGCTCCCGTCAGCGGCGAAGGCATAGCTCTTGGCGTGCAGGATGACCGCTTTCGGCGCCAGCAGCCGCAACCCGGCCTCAACGTCGGCGCCGCGGGGGAAATTGCCCAGGTCGGGGCAGGAGCCGAGCCAGGGCGAGGCGACCTCGTCGATCATGCGCGCGAGGTTCGCCGCCTCGCCGCTGATCCCCCAGTGGTTCTCGATCCCCAGCAACATCCCGGCCTCGCCGGCAGCCTCGGCCAGCCCGCGCAGGGCGGCGACGGCCCGCGCCGTCTTGCCCTCCAGGCCGCGTACGCGCTGCGGCAGCCTCTCGCGAGCGAGATGGCCGAGGCGCATGATGGCGCCGGCAGCGCCGACGGCCAGGGAGCCTGAGGCGGCCCGCTCCAGCGGCGGGCCGACCCGGCGCCGCCGGCGGCGGAAGAAGCGCTGCACCGAGAGCGCCTGCCCGCCGACGCAGATGCGCAGCCGCTCGGCGCCGAGCGCGGCGGCCACGGCGATCATGGCACGGGCGTGGCCGGTCTCGGCGTCGCGTTCCCCCGCGCCGGCGGTCAGGTCGGCGTTGATGTCGAACAGCAGCCCGCAGCCGGCGTCGGCGCAGGCGCCGGCGAAGCGGCGCAGCTCCTGCGGGCCCCGGCCGGAGAACTGGCGGTCGGAGACCTCCAGCCCGGCGAAGCCCTGCCGGACCGCGAATCCGGGCAGGGAAAGCAGCGGCAGGCCGATGCGCGCCCGCGTCCGCTCCAGGCTGTGCGCCAGGACGAAGATCCTCGCGCCGGCGTCGGGGCGCCCGGAGACGGCCGTCATGGTTCCTGCCCCGGCCGCCTCATACCAGCCTCCGCTCGGCCTGCCGGGGATCCTCCGGGTCGAAGCAAACCACGGCCAGCTCGGGGCCGTCATGGGCGGCGGAGAAGCAGTGCGTGCGGCCGATCGTCTGCTGCCAGGCGCCGCTCAGCCGCGCCGACTC
>DAHVOV010000083.1 GCA_027318645.1 Candidatus Aminicenantota bacterium | reverse complement strand
CCTGGACGGGTTCAAGGAGGTCAACGACCGCTTCGGCCACCGCGCCGGCGACCAGCTGCTGCGCTGCGTCGCCGGCCGCCTCGCCTGTCCCCTGCGCCGCAGCGACACCGTGGCCCGGCTGGGCGGCGACGAGTTCCTGGTGCTGCTGCCCGACTCCGGCTCGCTGCGCGGCGGCGGGCGCATCGCCCGCAAGCTCCTGGCGGCGGTCCGCCGCCCCTGCCGCGTCCGCGGCCGCGACATGCGCGTGTCGGCCAGCATCGGCATGGCCGTCTATCCCGACGGCGGCCGCAGCGCCGCCGCCCTGCTCAAGCACGCCGACCAGGCCATGTACGAGGCCAAGGCCGCCGGGCGCGACGCCTGGCGCAGCTGGCGGCCAGATCGGAAGGACAGGAAAGTGAAAAGTGAAAGAGTGAAAAGTGGAAGAGGCCGGCGGGCATGAACGAGGAGCCCGCAGAGAGGAGCTGCATGAGATACAAAAAACAAAAATGCCTGGCGGCTGCGGTGCTGGCGCTGCTGCTGGCGCCGCTGGCCGGCGGCGACAGCGGCGCGGGCCTGCGCCGGCGCTGCCAGCTCCTGACTCGCGGACAGCTGCAGGGCGTCGTCGAGTTCCTCAGCTCCGACGAGCTCGAGGGCCGGGCGCCGGGGACGCGCGGCGGCGCCCTGGCCGAGGATTTCCTGCATGCCTGGTTCCAGGGGCTTGGGCTGCGCAGCCGCTTCCAGCCCTTCGCCCTGCGCGGCTTCCGGCTCGACGAGCTGCGCCTGGACGCCGCCGGGCGCGAACTGGCCTTCGGCGCGGACGCGGTCGGCAGCTGGACGGGCGGCGACGGCGAGTTCCGCCTGGAGGGCGGCGCCGTCTTCGCCGGCTTCGGCATCCGCGCCCCGCGCTGGGACTGGGACGACTTCAAGGGGGCCGACCTGCGCGGCAAGGTCGTGCTCGTGCGCGTGAACGACCCCGGCTCGTTCCTGCCCGGGATCTTCATGGGCCGCGCCCTCACCTATTACGGCCGCTGGACCTACAAGGTCGAGGAGGCGGCGCGCGCCGGCGCCGCCGCCGTGCTGCTCATCCACACCGCGCCCAGCGCCGGCTACGGCTGGGAGGTGGTGCGCAATTCCTGGTCCGGGGAGGAGCTCTACCTGCCGGCCGAGCTGGAGAAGGGCCCGGCGTTCCGCGGCTGGGTGCGCGAGGACGCCCTGCGCGAGCTGCTGCGCGGCCTCCGCATCGACCTCGATTCCCTGTACCGCCGCTCGCTGCGCCGCGGCTTCCGCCCCGTGGACCTGGGATTCACGGTGCGCCTCTCCGGCCGCTGCCGCTCGCGGGAGCTGCAGGCGCGCAACGTCGTCGCCGAGATCCCGGGCTCGTCGGGGCGGAGCGTCGTGTTCAGCGCCCACATCGACCACCTGGGGCGCGACGGGCGCCGCGAGGGCGACGGCATCTTCAACGGCGCCATCGACAACGGCTCGGCCGCCGCCGCCCTGGCGCTGACCGCCAAGGTCCTCTCCGAGGCCGGGGGCGAGCGCCGCCTGGGGCTGACCTTCCTGGCCTGCCAGGCCGAGGAGGCGGGGCTGCTGGGCTCGAAGCACTTCGTCGCCAACGCCGACCCGGGCGCCATCGTCGCCGCCCTCAACTTCGAGTCGACGCAGGTGTGGGCGCGCAGCCCCGACATGTTCGCCGAGGGCGCGCAGTACTCGACACTGGAGGAGGAGGCGCGCGCAGTGGCCTCCGGCCTGGGGCTGAACTACGTCCCCTTTTCCATGCCCGAACTGGGGCTTTTCTTCCGCT
>DAHVOV010000077.1 GCA_027318645.1 Candidatus Aminicenantota bacterium | reverse complement strand
AGCCGGATCTGGCCGTCGGTGCCCACGTCGGCTTGCTGGATCATGCACATCCTCTTGCTCACCCAGTTGTTGTTGGGGTTGACGTCGCCCTGGGGCGCGATGGTGACGGTGGCCTGGAACGGCCGGCTGTTGACCGGGATGTAGCGGGAGGGGATCCCCTGGCTGGGGCTGCCGTTGTCCCAGCCCTTGCGGCTGAAGGTGAACCCGCCCCAGTCGGTCAGGACGATCGCCCGCTCCTCGCCGGGAAGGAGGAAATAGGAGTCATGGCACTTCCCCTCCTTCAGCGTCTCGTTGGCGCTGCCGATGGTGATGCACTTGTAGTCGATGGGGATATAGCCGCGGAACTCATCGCCCAGGTTCTTCACCTTGATGGCGATCCTGGCCTCGTTGTCGAAGAAGACGTCGGTCAGCGCCAGGTCGGCCTGGTTCTGCAGGGCGTCCGGGCCGAGAAAGGCCGTGTCCCCCGACAGCGACGACTTCACGGCGAACACCGGGCTGTCGCCGCTGAAGGACGGGTTGTCGGAACGGGCCACCCGCACCACGTAGTTGCCGGCGGCGAGGTTGGGCACGACGCCGGAGTAGGAGCCCGCATAGGTGATCGTCCCCTGATGGTACGAGTAAGCGGAACAGACGCCCTTGGCCAGGGGAATTTTATTCCCGGGCGCGGCCTGGGGCACGAGCCAGGCGTCCACGGCGCAGCCGTTGTTGCAGTTGTACGTCGGCTTGCAGTCGACCACCGATCCCTTGACGGACCAAGTCCACTTCAGCTCATAGTTCTTCAGCGGCGTCCAGACGTCCCCGGCGCGGGGCGGGCCGACGGTGATGGCCTTGCCCCCCAGCTGCCCCATGACGATCACCTTGGCCAGCGTGCCGATCTGGGCGAGCTGCACGGACCCTTCCTGCCCGGCCGCGGCGATGGCGAAGACCGGGCTGACGGCGAGCACGACGTTGCCGGGGACGGTGACCAGTCGGATGCGGCAGTCGCTGGCCGTTGGGGCGCTCTTGCCGCCTTCCAGGCTGCCGACGGTCCAGGAGAACGACCCGGCCGCCAGGGACAGCCCCGATTGGATGATCCCCAGGTTGCCGCCGCTCTGGCTGATCAGGACCAGCTTGACGGTGGCGGCGCCGCTCCAGGTCCAGGCCACCGTCTGCGGAGAGCCGAGCGCACAGGAATCGCCGGACTTCGGGGCCGTGAACTTGGCGGTCTGGGCGAAGGCGGGGGCGGTCGCCAGCCAAAGAATGCCGAGGCATGCCAAGAGTTTTGCCATGGAACCTCCCTATGCCTAATGAATAGGGGTTGGCGCGGAGAATCTCAGCGCCGGCGTCCAATCCCGGCGCGGACCGCCGGCCGCGTGGCCGCGGCCCTTTCCCGTCCGGGTCAGCGGACCTCCGTCACCCGCCAGTCGCCATCGAGCCAAAGCCCCATGAGCTCGACGCCCAGGCCCCAGGCGGCCAGGACCTCCAGGGCGCGCGCCAGCTGCCGCAGTTGCTCGGCCTCGGAGACCGGGTTGCCGGCGCAATCGTGATGGGCGACCACGGCGAGGTGCCGCGAGCGATGCTTCCCGGTCGAGACCAGCACCCGGCGCCGGATCGAATCCAGCACGTCGCCGTCGCGGTTCTCGGAGAGCGCCCGGACCGGGCCGGCCTCGGTGATCATGTCCACGTGATCGACGCCGAGCCTGCGCTTCAGGTAGTCGATGACCGGCAGCTGGGTCCGGCCGTCCATGCAGTTGATCGCCGTGGCGAATGTTCCGTGGCCCATGAGGGACCTCCTGTAAAAAAAGGGCCGCCCCTGGCGGGGCGGCCCTGAATGGACGAAAGGGATGGATCTAGGCGGCCTTCTTGGGCTTGCGCACGTAGGCGAACCAGTAGAGGGTGGCGACGAAGAAGCCGCCGCCCACGATGTTGCCCAGCGTGACCGGGATCAGGTTGCGGACCAGGAAGCCGTAGACGCTGACGTTGGCCAGCGCCTCGGGCGCCACGCCGGCGGCGGTGGCGGCGGCCACCACGTCGCCGGAGCCCTTGAGCAGGATGCCGATGGGGATGAAGTACATGTTGGCGATGCTGTGCTCGAAGCCCGAGGCGACGAAGGCCATGATCGGGAAGAAGATGGCCCACACCTTGCCGATGGTGTTGCGCGAGGTCAGCGCCATCCACACGGCGAGGCAGACGAGCCAGTTGCACATGATGCCGCGGAAGAAGGCGGGCCAGAAGGCCAGGCTGGCCTTGCCGGCGGCGGTCTTCAGCGCCGCGGCGCCGACGGCGACGTTGGGCCCCTCGAGCAGCCCGGTGCCGAACATGATGTAGGCCACCAGCAGCGAGCCGATCAGGTTGGCGGCGTAGACGACGGTCCAGTTGCGCAGCAGGCCGCCGAGCTTGGACTTGCCGTCGAGCACCGACATGGTGATCATGGTGTTGCCGGTGAACAGCTCGGCGCCGGCGATCACCACCAGCATCAGGCCGACCGAGAAGACGGCGCCCTTGATGAAGGCGGCCAGCCCCGCGCCGACGAACTTGGCGGCGTCGTGGCCGATCATGTTGGACAGCTCGCCGCCGAAGGCGATGTAGGCGCCGGCGAGGATGCCCAGCACCAGCAGCTTGAAGTTGGTGTTGGTGGTCTTCTTGAGGCAGACGTTCTCGTTCCAGTCCGCGGCCACCTGGGCCGGGGTCTTGCAGTCGTACTCCATGGTTCCTCCTCCTTTTGGTTGGCGATCACGCTATGGAATGATAAATGGAAAGAAGTTACAGTTAAATTGAATGGTAACACGATCAGAATGAGGATTGGTCATGAAGAAGCTACTGTCAACATGAAAGAGGTCCAGATAGACCCCAAAAACA
>DAHVOV010000053.1 GCA_027318645.1 Candidatus Aminicenantota bacterium | reverse complement strand
CTTGGACCTCTGCCACAGCGCCTCCATCTCCTCCAGCGAGGCGGAGGCGATGTCCCGGCCGCGGCGGCGCAGCTCGGCCTCGATGAAGCGGAAGCGGGCGGTGAACTTGCGGTTGGCGCGCGCCAGCGCGAACTCGGGGTTGATCTCCAGCAGCCGCGCCACGTTGGCCACGGCGAACAGCAGGTCGCCGATCTCGTCCTCGGCCGCGTGGCGGCGGCCGGCGGCGATCTCTGCGCGCAGCTCGGCGCACTCCTCGACGACCTTCTCCAGCGCCTGGCCGGCGTCGCCCCAGTCGAAGCCGACGCCCGAGGCCTGCGAGGCGATGCGCTTGGCCAGCAGCAGCGCCGGCATGGAGGCCGGGTAGTCGGAGATGACGCTGGCCTTGTTCTTCTCGGCGATCTTGATCTTCTCCCAGTTGGCCTTGACCTCGTCGGCGCTGTCGACCTTCGTCCCGGCGAAGATGTGCGGGTGGCGGCGCACCAGCTTCTCGACGATGCCGGCGGCGACGTCGTCGATGGTGAAGCGCCCCTCCTCGGCGGCGATCTGGGACAGGAAGACGATCTGCAGCAGCAGGTCGCCCAGCTCCTCGCGCACGGCCCGCGGGTCGTTGCCGTCGATGGCCTCGATCAGCTCGTGCGCCTCCTCCAGGACATACTCCTTGAGCGAGGCGGGGGTCTGCTTCAGGTCCCAGGGGCAGCCGCGCTCGGGATGGCGCAGCTTCTTCATGACGGCGACCAGGCGGTTGAAAGGCTTCATGGCGGTGTCCCCCGCAGCGCGGGGAAGCGATATCATAGCCCGGAACGGCCGGCAAGGCAAGGGCTTATCCCGAGTGGAGTACCACGGACAATTTCTGGACCTGAAAACCTCCCAGTCCGTCGAGGTTCCACGCTGCAGACCCCGGCAGGGGCGGCGTCCCCGAGGGGTTTACCCCGAGTGGGATTCCACGTACCACGTACCACGTTGGAAGAATTATCGAACTTGGTGGACGGTAGACGGTAGACGGTTGACGGCAACAGCAAGTAAACGACCTGGTTCGCGGGTATGGCTTTGCCGTACACCGTACACCGTAAACCATATACCGAGCAAATTCTGCTAGATTTTGAATCTGGAACTCCCCTATGGTATAGTGAGCCCATGGCCAAGGGGATCGCTTATCCGGAGCAGCGTGACATCCGCGCCATCATCATCCTGCTCGCCACCCAGGGGATGATCCGCCTGGGGGAGATCCCCGACCCGCTCACCGGCCAGTCCGCCCTCGACGCCGAGGGGGCGGTCTTCTTCGCCGACCTGCTCGAGGAGCTCAAGCGCAAGACGGCCGGCCGCCTGTCCCCCCAGGAGGCGTCCTTCCTGGACGACGTGCTGGGCAACCTGCGCCAGGTCCTGGCGCGCAAGACGGAGGCCGCCCATGGCTAGGCGCGCGCGGGCGCTGGCCGCCGGCCTGCTGCTGCTGGCCGTGCTCCCCGCCCTGGCGGCGGGGGCGACCAATCCCTGGGGCGACCTGAAGAAGATCCGCTTCTACGAGGCCGGCGGCGACCTGGCCCAGGTGCGCCGCGCCCTGGAGCGCCTCGACCCCCAGGGCCTGCCTCCCAACGACCGGGCCGAGCTGCTGCGCAGCCTCGTCGCCCTGGGCGACCGCTACCAGGGGCGGGGCAACGACCCGCTGGCCGAGGCCTTCTACCGCAAGGCGCTGGCCGTGTCGCCGCGCGACGCCTGGCCGGTCTACAACGCCCTGGAGCGCATCGCCCGCCGGCGCGGCCGCATCGTCTGGCGCTTCGCCGACGTCGGGCGGCAGTTCGCCCTGCTGTCGCGCGGCTTCAGCGGCTCGTTCCTGCTGCTGGCCTCGCTCTTCGACGTCCTGATGTTCGCCGGGCTGCTGCTGTTCTTCATGGTCACCGCCGCCCTGGCCGTCCGCTACTTCAAGCTGGCCGCCCACGACTTCATCCTCGAGGGCCGGGACCGCTTCCAGTGGCTGAACCTGCTGATCCTGCTGCTGCTCCTGCTCTGGCCGCTGCTGCTCACCGGCGGCTGGGCGATCTACCCCTTCCTGCTCTGCGGCGTCCTCTGGGGCTACCTCGGCCACGACGAGCGCGTCACCGTCAAGCGCATCCAGGTGCTGCTGCTGGTGCTCGCCTGCCTGTACGGCGTGGGCCGCTACCTGCAGCGCAGCCTGTCCAGCCCCGGCTTCCAGGCCGTGCAGCAGGCCTACGCCGGCCGCCTGTTCCCGGACGAGACCATCGCCGGCTTCGACAACGAGCTGAAGGTGATGGCCGCCTACGGCTACTACCATGCCGGCCAGGGCGAGGCCGCCTGGGACATCCTGCAGGAGACGGGCGGCGCCTACGGCACGACGCTGAAATACACCCTGATGGGCGACATCCAGCTGGAGCGGGGCAACGTGCCCATGGCCATCCAGGCCTACCGCCAGGCGCTGCGCCTGGACGGCGACAACCCGGTGACGCTGAAGAACTTCACCGTCGCCCTGCTGCGCAACAACGACCCGGAGCGCTTCCTCTTCTACGGCAAGAGCTACCCGCAGATCAACCGCTACAAGGACCGGGTGTCGCAGCTGCAGAAGGCCCCGCTGCCGGAAGCGATCCTGTGGCGGCGGCTGCTGCGCTTCTCCTGGCAGCGCTTCCACTTCTGGTACTTCCTGGAGGTCGCCGCCCTCGAGTTCCTGCGCTTCCCGGTGCTGCTGGCCATGCTGGCCATGGCGGCCTACATCCAGGTGCTGCGGCGCTTCTCCCCCGCCCTGGGGCAGAGCGTCTTCTGCAGCAAGTGCAGCAAGATCATCCGCAAGCTGTCCCTCGAGCAGGCGCAGTCGCACGCCCTCTGCGAGGAATGCTACCAGCTGTTCCTGATCAAGGACGCCATCTTCCTGGAGGCCAAGCTGCTCAAGGAGAAGGAGATCGGCCGCCGCCTGCAGCGCAAGCAGGCGCTGCTGCTGGGGGCGTCTCTGCTCGTCCCCGGCTTCATCCTGAACTTCCGCGGCCAGAACAAGGCCTTCGCCGTGCTCTACTTCCTGTTCGCGTCGTGCTTCGGCCTGTACGCGGTCAACGCCCTGAACTTCGCCGGGCTGTTCGGCACCGTGCCCATGTTCCTGAACCTGGTTGGGCTGGCCGCCGTCCTGCTCTACCTGGGCATCGCCGTCTATGTCCAGCGGGAGGGCCCCGATGGCCTTTAAGGGCACGCTGCGCGAGTTCAAGGTCCCGGACATCCTGCAGCTGATCTCGCTGCAGAAGAAGACCGGCATCCTGACCTTCAACAGCCAGGAGGGCTTCATCACCCTCATCTTCGAGGACGGCTTCATCATCGGCATCGACGCCTTCCCCAAGAAGCTGGAGATGCGCGTGGGCAACGTCTTCGTCAAGCAGGAGATCATCAGCGAGGAGATGCTGCAGCGGGCCCTGGCCATCCAGAAGCGCACCAGCCAGAAGGTCGGCGAGATCCTCATCGGCATGGGGCTGATCGACGAGAAGATCATCCCCGAGGTGCTCAAGATCCAGGCCACGCAGATCGTGCTGTCGCTGTTCAACTGGAAGAAGGGCGAGTACAACTTCAAGGTCCTGGACTACGTCGACAAGGAGCTGCGCCTGTTCACCCCCATCGCCGTCGACAACCTGATCATGGAAGGGGTGCAGATGCTCGACGAGTGGCCGCTGATCAAGAAGGCCATCCCCTCCGAGGACATCGTCTTCGAGCCGGTGTTCCTGGGCAACAAGAAGATCGCCCTGGTCTCGGAGTACGACGACGAGGCGCCGGCGGGGGACGGCAACACCCTGCACATGACCGAGACCGAGGTCAGCCTGCTCAAGCACATCAACGGCCACAACTCGGTCAAGGACATCGTCGAGCTGGGGCAGCTCACCGAGTACAAGGTCTACAAGACCCTCTACAACCTCCTCAACAAGGGGCTGATGAAGAAGAAGGTGAAGACCGAGATCCAGGAGATCGAGGAGCGCAAGCGCTTCGAGGACCTGGAGCAGGAGAACGCCCGCAAGTGCGGCCTGATCGGCCGGCTGCTGCTGGCGGCGCTGGCCCTGCTGCTGCTGCTGACCTTCTTCACGCCGCTGCGCCCCTTCCGCCGCGACAACATGCTGCTGCGGGCGGCGGAGTACCGCCAGCGCCTGCCCCTCTCCCAGCCGCTCGCGCCGCGATGAGACGGCACTTCCGCCTGCAGGGGCTGCCCGGCCCCAGCGCCCTGGCCATCGGCAACTTCGACGGTTTCCACGCCGGCCACCGGCGCGTCCTGCGCCTGCTGGCCGCCCAGGCCCGGCGCCGCGGGCTGCAGGCGGCGGTCCTCACCTTCCACCCCCACCCGCGGGTGTTCCTGGGCCAGGACGTGCGCCTGATCCAGACCGACGCCCAGCGGCTGGAGACCCTGAGCCTCCAGGAGCTGGACCACCTCTTTTTCGTCGATTTCGCCGCCGTGGCCGGCATCCCGGCCGCCGACTTCATCAGCGGCGTGCTGCTGGCCACCCTGCGCGCGCGGCTGCTGGTCGTCGGCTCGGACTTCCGCTTCGGCCGCGGCCGCGAGGGCGACCTGGCCTTCCTGCGCCGCGCCGCCGCCGGGCGCTGCGCCGTCGTCGCCGCCCCCGACGCCGTGGTCGACGGCCAGCGCGTGGCCAGCTCGCTCATCCGCCGCCTGCTGGCGCGCGGGCAGGTGCGCGAGGCCGGGCGGCTGCTGGGCCGGCCCTACCGGATCGACGGCGTCGTCGTGCGCGGCGCCGGGCGGGGCCGGGAGCTGGGCTTCCCGACCATGAACATCGACAGCGCCAACGACATCCTGCCGGGCGGCGTCTTCCACACCGAGCTGGAGCTGCAGTCCCGGCCGGGCCGCCGGCTGCCCTCGGCCACCTTCATCGGCCGCGCCCCGGCCTTCACCGACCCGGCGCGGCCGCTGCGCGTCGAGACCCACGTGCCCGGCTTCCGCGCCAGCGTCTACGGCCGGCGCGTGCGCCTGCACTTCATCGCCAGGATCCGCGAGGAGAGGAGATTCGCCGGCCCCGCCGAGCTGACGGCCCAGATCCGCCGCGACCTCGACGCCCTGGGCGATTGACAAGCCGGCGCTTTTTTGTTACAGTTTTCCTAAGCCTTTCCCGAACCCGACACCAGGAGCCACCACCATGAACCACGAACACGCGGATACCGAGAACAAGCCCGCCTCCCCCGGACCGGCGGCCGCCGCCGCGCCGGGCGCCGCCGACGAAGGCCCGCTGGTCCGCCGCTTCCAGATCGAGATGCCCGGCGCCGAGCTGGCCGGCGAGATCGACCGCCTGGCCGAGGAATACAGCCGCACCATGAAGATGCCCGGCTTCCGCCAGGGCAAGGTGCCGGTCGACGTGATCAAGAAGGTCCACCAGCAGGCGCTGCGCGAGGAGGTC
>DAHVOV010000049.1 GCA_027318645.1 Candidatus Aminicenantota bacterium | reverse complement strand
CTCGCAGGCGACGACCACCAGCAGCGCCGCGCCGTCGCCGGCGCGCAGCAGCGGGTTGCCGGCGGCGGCGCGTGCGGCCGAGGCGCGCAGCATCTCCTCGACCTTGTCGCGGTAGGCGCGCGAGCGCTTCAGCTCGCCGCTGGCGCGGCGCAGCTTGGCGGCGGCGACGGTCTTCATGGCCTTGGTGAGCTTCTGGGTGTTGCGCACCGAGCGGATGCGCCGGCGCAGGAAGATCAGGTTGCCGGCCATCAGCCCTCGGCGGCCTTCCTGAACCCGGCGGCGAACTCGGCGATCAGCGCCTGCAGCCGCTGCTGCAGCTCGGCGTCGAGCGCCTTCTTCTCGCGCATCTCGCGGAAGAGGGCGGCATCGCGCTCGTCGATGAAGCGCAGCAGCCCCTCCTCGAAGGCGCGCACGCGGCCGACGGGGAACTCGTCGAGGAAGCCGCGCGTGCCGGCGAAGATGGCCGCGACCTGCCGCTCCACCGCCAGCGGCAGGCCCTCGTCCTGCTTGAGCAGCTCGGAGAGGCGCTTGCCGCGCTCCAGCTGGGCCACGGTGGTCTTGTCCAGGTCGGAGCCGAACTGGGTGAAGGCCTCGAGCTCGCGGTACTGGGCCAGGTCCATCTTCAGCGAGCCGGCCACCTGCTTCATGGCCTTGATCTGGGCGTGGCCGCCCACGCGCGACACGGAGATGCCGACGTCGATCGCCGGCCGCTGGCCGGCGTTGAACAGGTCGGGCAGCAGGTAGATCTGGCCGTCGGTGATGGAGATGACGTTGGTGGGGATGTAGCCCGACACGTCGGAGGCCTGGGTCTCGATGATCGGCAGCGCCGTCAGCGAGCCGCCCCCCTTCTCGTCGTTGAGCTTGGCCGCGCGCTCCAGCAGCCGCGAGTGCAGGTAGAACACGTCGCCGGGATAGGCCTCGCGCCCCGGCGGCCGGCGCAGCAGCAGCGAGATCTCGCGGTAGGCGGCGGCGTGCTTGGAGAGGTCGTCGTAGACCAGCAGCGCGTGGCGGCCGCGGTCGCGGAAGTACTCGCCGATGGCGCAGCCGGCGTAGGGGGCGATGTACTGCAGCGCCGCCGGGTCGGAGGCCGACGCCGCCACCACCAGCGAGTACTCCATGGCCCCGGCCTCCTGCAGCGTCTTGACCACCTGGGCGATGGTCGACTGCTTCTGGCCGATGGCCACGTAGATGCAGATCACGTCCTGCCCCTTCTGGTTGAGGATGGTGTCGAGGGCGATGGCCGTCTTGCCGGTCTGGCGGTCGCCGATGATCAGCTCGCGCTGGCCGCGGCCGATGGGGATCATGGCGTCGATGGCCTTGATGCCGGTCTGCAGCGGCTCCTTCACCGGCTGGCGGTCGACCACGCCGGGGGCCAGCGCCTCGATGGGCATGAAGGTCTCGGCGCGCACCGGCTCGCGGTCGTCCAGGGGCTCGCCCAGGGGGGACAGCACGCGGCCGATGACCGACTCGCCGGCGGGCACCGAGATGATGCGCCCGGTGCGCTTGACGATGTCGCCCTCCTTGATGCGCTGGCTGGCGGCCAGCAGGATGGCGCCGACATTGTCCTCCTCCAGGTTGAGGGCGATGCCGAATATGCCGCCGGGGAACTCCAGCAGCTCGTTGTACATGACGCGGTCCAGGCCGTAGATGCGGGCGATGCCGTCGCCGATGGAAATCACCACCCCGGTCTCTTCCTTCTGGAAGTCGAAGGCGAAGCCCTCGATCTTCTGGCGGATCAGCTCGCTGATCTCATCGACTTTGATAAGCATTTATCTGTCCCCTGCGATGGCCTGGCGCAGCTTCTGCAGGCTGCCGGCCAGCGAAAAATCGTAGTGCACCGAGCCGCGGGCCAGGCGCAGGCCGGCGATCAGCCCCGGCTCCAGGCGGTACTCCGGCCGCACCGGCCGCCCCAGCGCCTTTTCCAGGCCGGCCCGCAGCCGCTCCTTCTGCGCCGCCGTCAGCTCGACGGCCGAGGCCACCTCGACCCGCTCGATGCCGCGGGCGGCGCACCAGGCCGCTGGCAGCTGGCGCGCCATCGCCTCCAGGAAGGCCATGCGGCTCTCGCCGGCGACGGTCCTCAGGAACAGCCGCGTCTTCTCGTGCAGCCCCAGGCCGGCGGCGGCGATGTCGACCGCCTGCTCCCTCTCGCCCTGCGAGACCAGGGCGGTGGTCAGCCCCAGCCGCAGCCGCGCGTCGCGCGCCAGCAGCTCCAGGAAGGCGCCCAGCTCGCGGCGCACGCGGGCGAACTCCTCCTCGGAGTCGACGGCCAGCACCAGGGCGCGGGCGTAGCGCTTGACCAGGCTACTTTCCTTCATCGCCCTTGTCCTGGGTACGGTCCGCGGCCGGGCGGGACAGGTTCCCGCAGGCGTCGATGTTGCGCTCGATGATCTTCTGCTGGGCGGCGGCGTCCAGCCCCTTCTCCAGGTCGCGGCGGAAGCGCTCGATGGCCAGGTCGGCGATGCGGCCGCGGACCTCGCGCACGGCGGCATCGACCCGCTGGCGGATCTCCTCCTCGCCCAGGGCGACGATGCGTTCCGCCTCGCGGCGCCCGGCCGCCTCCAGGCGCTCCAGCTCGGCCTTGCCGGCCGCCTCGGCCTCGCCCTGGATGCCCTGCACCTCGGCGGCGACGCGGGACAGCCGCGCCTCGACCTCGCGCAGCCGCTCCTCGGTCGCGGCCAGCGCCTGCGCGCGCTCGGTGAACTCGGCGCGGATCCCCTCCCCCTTCTGGGAGAGCATGCGCAGCAGCGGCTTGCGCAGGAGCAGGATCAGGCCGCCGAACAGAATCGCCGAGTTGAGCACCTTGCCCAGCACGGCGAGCCAGTCGACATGGTGCGCCGCCTCCCCTTCGCCGCCGGCGGCGGCGAGGCTGCCGGCCAGGGCCAGCAGCAGGCAGGGAAGGAGGACGCCGCGTTTCATAGGAAGGTCCTGCGGATGGTCTCGCTGAAGCCGGCGACCTGCGCCTCCAGCTCGCGCTGGGCGGATGCGATCTCCCCGTCCAGCCGGGCCAGCGTCTCGTCCAGCAGGCGCGCCGAGCGCTCGCGCGCCTCGGCCACCGCCCGGGCGCGTGACTCCTCGCCGTCGCGCAGCCACTTCTCGCGGACGCGCTGGGCCTCGCGCCGCGCCCGTCCAAGCTGGTCCTCCAGCGAGCGGGTGCGGGCCTCGATCTCGGCCATCATCCTTTCCTGGCGGCCCCGCTCCTCGGCGCTCCGCGCCTCGCGCTCCCCGATCACGCGGCCGACGGGGCGGAAAAACACGCGGCCGAGGGCGAAATAGAGGAGCCAAAGCAGGAAGAATATCCACAGGAAGGACGAATTGAGCTCTAACATAGAGGAAATGTATCATAGCGAGGGGGAAAAAGCAACCATTCCTCCGGCGAGCAGCCACCCTGATCAGGAGGACATCTTGCCCAATTATCCGGGCTTGAATGGCCGCCGGGGTGACGATCGCCGGGGGGCGCGGCGGTTGACAGCCATGCCGTTGTCGGCTATAATGGGGCAAAATCCCGCTCGGTCTTTTCCTCAGGAGACGTCATGGAGCTGATCCGCGACCTGGTCGACTTCGTCCTGCACCTCGACCGCCACCTCAACGCCCTCATCGCCACCTATCAGACCTGGACCTACCTGATCCTTTTCGCCGTCGTCTTCTGCGAGACCGGGCTGGTGATCACCCCGTTCCTGCCCGGCGACTCGCTGATCTTCGCCACCGGCGCCCTGGCCGCCGTCGCCGGGTCGCCGCTGCGCGTCCACTGGCTGTTCCTGGTGCTCGCCGCCGCCGCCGTCCTCGGCGACACGGCCAACTACTGGATCGGCCACGCCGTCGGGCCGAGGATCTTCCGCCGCGAGAAGGTGCGCTTCCTGAAGAAGGAGCACCTGGAACGCACCCACTCCTTCTACGAGAAGTACGGCGGCGTCACCATCATCCTCGCCCGCTTCATCCCCATCGTCCGCACCTTCGCCCCCTTCGTCGCCGGCATCGGCCGCATGACCTACTGGCGCTTCATCGCCTACAACGTCTTCGGCGGCGTCGCCTGGGTGGCCATCTTCCTGTTCGGCGGCTATTTCTTCGGCAACCTGCCGCTGGTCAGGAAGAACTTCACCTTCGTCATCTTCGCCATCATCGTCATCTCAGTGCTGCCGGCGGTGGTCGAGTACCTGCGGCACAGAAACAAGAAGATGTAATCGGCGTACGGCACACGGCGTACGGCATACGGTGAAAGCCAGAAAAGCGGCATAGGTGGAAGGAAGCTCCATCACTTCGTCGTGTTCGCGGACGTATTCCCATAAACTAATGCTGTTTTTTTCCGACCCGCGAGTTAAGAAGGCTCGTTAATTGCAGCTGCCGTACGCCGTCAGCCGTACGCCGTGCGCCGAGTCCTCCCCTTCCTCGTCACTTGTCACTCGTCACTTGTCACTGTAGGTCGGTCCTCAGCCCTATACGGCTCGCCGGCGAGCGCCTCGCGCACCTTCTCGGCCAGCTCCTGGAGCGAGAAGGGCTTCTGGAGGAAGAACGCCCCCTGGCCCGGCTCCACGCCGCCGGCGACGGCCTCGGCCATGTAGCCCGACATGAAGATGCAGCGCAGGTCCGGCCGCAGGAGGATGAGGCGGTCCGCCAGCTGCCTGCCGTTGATGCCGGGCATGATCATGTCGGTGACGAGCAGGTCGATGGCGCCGGGGTGTCCGTCAACCAGGCGGATCGCCTCGTCGGGGGAGCGCGCCGCCAGCACCTGGTAGCCCAGCTCCCGGAGAAGCATGATCCCCAGGTCCAGGACCACGTCGTTGTCCTCGACCAGCAGCACGGTCTCCGATCCCTGGCGCGGCGGGCGCTCCGCCTTCTCCCGCGCCGACGGCTCGGCCTTCTCGCGCACGCGCGGGAAATGGATGGTGAAGGAGGCGCCCTGCGCCGGTTCGCTGTGCACCGTGATGAAGCCGTCGTTCTGCCTCACGATGCCGTACACCATGGCCAGGCCCAGGCCGGTGCCCTGGCCGATCCCCTTGGTGGTGAAGAAGGGCTCGAAGATGTTCGACCGCGTCTCGGCGTCCATGCCGCCACCGGTGTCGCGGACGGTGAGGGTGACGAACT
>DAHVOV010000373.1 GCA_027318645.1 Candidatus Aminicenantota bacterium | reverse complement strand
CCAGCAGCTCCTGGGCGCGCGCCCGCGCCTCCTCCTCGGGGGCGTAGAGCTGCAGCATCATGTGCAGGTTCTCGAACACCGTGGCCCTCAGGAACACCGAATGCTGCTGCGGCAGGTAGATCAGCCCCTTCTGCGCGCGCTCGTAGGAGGGGATGCCGTCGACGCTCTCGCCGTTCAGCTCCACCGTGCCGCCGTCGGGACGGACGATGCCGGCCATCATCAGGAAGGTCGTGGTCTTGCCGGCGCCGTTGCGGCCCAGCAGGGCGGTGACCGTGCCGGCGGCGAACTCCAGGCTGATGCGGTCGACCACCGCCGTCCGGTCGTAGACCTTGGTCAGGTCGCGGGTGCGCAGCCGGTCCATCACAGGCCGAGCTCGGCGGCGATCCCCTGCATGGAGCCCAGGCACAGCTCCAGGAACTCGTCGAGGGCGAGCCCCAGCCGGGCGCAGCCCTCCATCTGCTCGCGCGAGGCCCCCTTGGCGAACGATTTCTCCTTGAAGCGCTTCTTCATGAAGGCGAGGTCGACGCCGGCGAGCTGGCGCCGGGGGTGCATCAGGGCGCAGGCGATGACGAAGCCGCTGGCCGGGTCGATGGCCAGCAGCGCCAGGTCCATGGGCGAGACCGGCTCGACGCGCCGGTTGTGGGCGCGGATGGCATGGAGGATCCCGTCGGCCACCCCGCTCCCGGCCAGCATCTCCGCCGTTTTCTCGGCGTGCGTCTCGGGCGCGGCCACCGTGTACTCGTAGTCCAGGTCGTGCAGCAGCCCGGCCAGGCCCCAGGCGTCGGGGTCCTCATTGAGGCGGACGGCGCAGCCGCGCATGCAGGCCTCGACGGCCAGGCAGTGCTTGACCAGGTTCGGGTTGTGCAGGTGCTGCTGGAGCAGCTCCAGGGCTTGTTCGCGGGTCATGGACGCTCCTTGGAAAGGCGAATTATATGCCGGCCGCCGGCGCTTGGCAAGCGACGGATGAACGAACTCGGCGCATGCGTACGGCTGACGGCATACGGCTTTAGCGCTCCAGGGAAGAGAAAGGGAAGTCAGAGGGAAAGACAGAGGGAAGGCAGAGTGAGAAAGAAGTTCTGAAAAGGCTTTTCCCACTCTCTCTTCCCTCCTTCTTCCCTCTCTCTTCCCTCTGCCTTCCCTGAGGCAGTCGAAGCCTCGCGGGTCGGGGGGTAGCGTCGCCGCGGGACACCGTCCCGGCGGCCATTCAATCCACGACCGCGAGGCAGTAGGAGCCTCGCGGGTCGGGGGGGTAGCGTCGCCGCCGGGAATTGTGATAGAATATTTCCATATCCAGCCATTTCCAGGGGAGCGTCCCAGGCAAAGGAGGTAATCATGGCCCAAGAGCAGCCCAAAGCCCCGTTCACCCAGGCGGAGCCCGAGAAAAAACCCCGAAAATTCTATATCATCATCGCCGCCCTGGCGCTGGTGATCGTCGTGCTGGCGTTCTTCCTGTTCAAGGGCCCCGCCGGTCCCAAGGCGTCGCCCAAGATGAGGCAGATGGAGGAGACCGTCCAGCAGATCCAGCAATTGGAGTCCAGCATCCAGGAGAAGCAGAACGAGGTGTTCTCGATCCTGAACGAATACAAGAAGAAGACGGGCGAGGACCTGCCCGAGGTCAGCTTCATGAACCTCACCCCCGACCAGAAGCGGGTGCTGGAGGAGAAGATCAAGAACGAGAAGGACGTCTCGATCAAGTCGCTGCTGCAGGACATCCTGGACAAGAACAGCGACATCCAGAACCTGAACGCCCGCGTGCAGGAGCTGGAGTCGCTCCTGCCCAAGCCGCACCTGGTGGAGAAGGGCGAGAACCACTACCAGATCGCCATGAACTTCCTGCTCAACGAGAAGGGCGTGGACAAGGCCCGGGCCATGGAGCTGGTCGAGCGCGCCGCCCTCTTCGAGCCGATCGTGCCGGGCTTCAAGATCTGGAACTTCTACGCCGAGGATGAGTACGGCACCTTCGTCACCCAGGGCACGGCGCCCATCTCCCCCAACCAGATCCAGCGCCGGGTCAAGAAGGAGCTGGTCGACGCCAAGGACCGGGCCGTCGCCGAGAAGGAGAAGCTGCAGGGCGACATCGACGAGATGGAGTCGCGGCGCCAGGAGCTCATCTCGCAGCTGGACCTGCTCAACCAGGAAAAGCAGAGCATGCTGACGCGCATGAGCGACCTCAACTCCCAGAACCAGGAGATGCAGACCGCGCTCAACTCGGTCTTCTACGCGCTGGACCTGCCCAAGGTCCTGACCGAGAAGGGCATCATCAAGGGCGGCTTCCTGCGCTCCACCAAGCTGCAGAAGGTCGACGCCGCCCTGTTCGACCGCTCGCTCGACCTGCGCGGCGACGCCCGCATCGCCGTCTCCGCCACCGAGTTCCAGCTGGCCAGGATCGGGGACATCTCCATCTATCCCGGCTTCTTCAAGGCCGGCGTGGACTACAAGGTCGAATTCGACGCGACGAGGCAGAACGCGACCATCACCATCCTCGACGCCAAGAAGTTCATGAGCGAGAAGATCGCCATCGCCGTCGAATAGGCGCTCGTTCGCTCCAGGGGCCCGCCCGTGGGCGGGCCCCGGCTCCCCCACCCCGACCATGATCGGCAGCGTCCTGGCCATCGCCAAGGGCGGCGCCGGCATCGTGCGCGACGGCGAGCGGACCGTCTTCGTTCCCGGGGTCGTCGCCGGCGAGACGGTGGAGTACTCCGTCGCCGGCCGCCTGCGCTCGGCCTGGCAGGGCCGGCTGCTGCGCGTGCTGGAGCCGTCGCCCGAGCGCGTGCCGCCCCCCTGCCCGCACTACGGCGACTGCGGCGGCTGCAACCTGCAGCACATGAGCCTCGCCGAGCAGCAGCGCAGCAAGGCGGCGATCCTGACGGACAACCTGCGCCGCATCGCCGGCAGCGCGCCGCAGGCGCCGCCGCCGCTGCTCGCCTCGCCCGCGGAGCGCTGCCGCAGCAAGGCCGAGTTCCAGGTCGCCGGCGGCGCCGCCGGCTTCTTCGCCCGCGAGTCGCACCGCGTCGTCGAGGTCGCCGGCTGCCTCCTCCTGCCCCGAGTCAGCGAGGAGCATTTCCTGCGCCTGCGGCCGCGCGCCGCCGCCCTGGACCGCGGCCAGTGGCGGGTGCTCAGCGACGGCTGCGCCCTGGCCTCGCTCCTGGAGGGGAACGACGGCCGCCGCGAGTGGCTGAGCCCTGAGCGCTCCGTCTCCTTCGCCATCGGGCCCCACGAGTGGCGCGTCGGCCCCGAGAACTTCGTCCAGGCCAACCTCTTCCAGCTGGCGCCGATGGTCGCGCTGCTCACGGGCGTCGTCGAGCGCGAGCGTCCCGGCACGGCCGCCGACCTCTTCTGCGGCGCCGGCTTCTTCACCCTGCCGCTGGCCGCCCGCTGCGACCGGGTGACGGCGCTGGAGAGCGACCCGGCCAACCTGGCTTCCCTGCGGGCCAACCTGGAGCGCAACCGCATCGCCCATGTCCGCGTGCTGGCGACCGACGCCCTGCGCGGGGCGCCCCTGGAGGCGGAGCTCGCCGTCGTCGATCCCCCGCGCGGCGGCCTTTCGGGGCGGCTGGTCTCGGCGCTGGCCGCCGGCCCGGCGCGGACCGTCGTCTACTTCTCCTGCGACTCGGCCACCTTCGCCCGCGACCTGCGGCTGTTCCAGGCCCGCGGCTTCGTCCTGGAGGAGCTGAAGCTGATCGACAACTTCCCGCACAGCGACCATTTCGAGATATTTTCAGTGTTAAAACGAGCTGAACTCAGTGACCAGTGACGAGTGACGAGTAACGAGGCAGAAAGGAACTGGGCGTATGGCCACGGCATAAGGCAGACGGGAAACCCAAACAAGCTGAGTGGATCGTTCCTTCGCTTGCAAGGCCAGCCGGATGCCTTGCGCCGTATGCCGGGTTCGTGTTCATTGAGCGCATTTACTCGTCACTTGTCACTCGTTACTCGTCACTGAGCCCATTCTGTTCCTGCCCTACGCCGAGCATGCCGAGACCTGTCCGTTCAAGTCGATTCCTACTTTTGTCAAATAAACGCACTTATGCTACTTATATGGCATGAGAAAAACCGCACTTTTCCTGATATTACTCCTGTCCGGCCTGGGACTCTTCGCCGGCGACGAGGGGCTGGACTGCTTCACGGTCGTGGCGGGGAAGAAGGCCACCGCCGACGGCTCGGTGCTCCTGGCGCACAACGAGGACGACGTGGGCCGGCAGCTGGTGAACGTCATCAAGGTCCCGCCCCAGGAGCGGCGGCGGGGCGAGCCGCTGGCGCTCAAGGAAGGGGGCAGCCTGCCCCAGGCCGGCAGCACCCCCGGGATGCTGTGGCTGCAGATGCCGGGCAGCGACTTCGCCGACACCTACGTCAACGAGCACGGGGTGGCGATCACCTCCAACGCCTGTCCCTCGCGCGAGGACCGGGCCGAGCTGAGCGACGGCGGCATCGGGTTCAGCCTGCGCCGCCTGGTCGCCGAGCGCGCCCGCAGCGCCCGCGAGGGGGTGCGCGTAGCCGGCGAGCTGATCGCCCGCTTCGGCTACGCCTCGTCGGGACGCACGTATACCATCGCCGACGCCGGCGAGGGCTGGCTGCTGCACGCGGTCAAGGGCAAGCACTGGGTGGCCTGCCGCGTCCCCGACGACGAGGTGGCCGTCATGGCCAACCGCTACACCATCGGCCACGTCGACTTGAACGACCACGAGCGCTTCCAGGGGTCGCCCGACCTCGTCGAGTACGCCGTCCGCCGCGGCTGGTACGACCCCCGCCGCGACGGCGAGTTCGACTTCGCCCGCGCCTATTCGGACCCCGCCGCCTACGCCGACATGCGCAACGTCATGCGCCAGTGGCGGGGCACCGCCCTGCTGGCCGCCAAGCCGCCCAAGCTGGAGGCGCCGCTGCCCTTTTCCTTCCGGCCCGACGACCCGCTGCGCCGGCGCGACCTGTTCCGCGTCCTGCGCGACCATTACGAGGGGACCAAGCACGAGCTGACCGACCGCTACCGCAACGGCTCGCCCAACTCCGGCAGGAACCGCACCATCTGCACCGAGACCACGCAGTACGCCTTCGTCGCCCACCTGCGCTCCTGGCCGGACCCCGACATCGCCCACGTCGTCTGGATCGCCCTGCGCCGCCCCGACAGCAACGCCTTCTCCCCCTGGTACGTCGCCATGGAGAACGCCCCGGAGGGGGCCGGCCGTGAGAAGGCCGACGCCGCCTGGCGGGACCATTTCCTCCCCCTGCCGGCCCAGGCGTTCGACGATCCCGGCCACTCCTTCAGCGCCTATGCCCGCCTCTCCGAGGCGGTCGACCGCCAGTACCGCGCCCGCATCGAGAAGGTGCAGAAGGTCTGGCGCAATTTCGAGGAATTCCTCTTCGACGACCTAAAGGAGCACGAGAAGGAGTTCTCCTTCCTGCTGCAGGGCGACCGCCCGGTGGCCCGCCGCGTCATCGAGAACTACGTCCACGGGCTGGAGTACCGCAAGTGGTTCCTGGCTTTAGATCTTCTGAA
>DAHVOV010000031.1 GCA_027318645.1 Candidatus Aminicenantota bacterium | reverse complement strand
CGGTGACGCGCGTGGCCGTCCATTCGCCGCTCACCACGTTGTCGCTCGTGCGGTAGCGCTTGCAGTTGCCGGTCATGGTGTTCTCGTCGGTGAAGTTGCCGTCGTACTCGTAGGTGACGTCGGGGAACTTCAGCGTGAAGTTGATTTCGGCGCCGGTGCACACGTAGTCGCCGCTGCCGCCCTCGCTGTCGGTCACCGTGCCCTTGGCGGCGGTGCCGCTGAAGGTGGCGACGACGCTGAAGTCGCTGTCGTCGTTGTAGTTTTCCTCCAGCTGCCACTGGCCCAGGATGGAGAACAGCTTCTCGGCGGTGACGGCGACCAGGCGGTCCTTGGACATGGTGATGCTGCCGCTGGCGGCCGCGTCGGCGCCGTCCAGCTTGACCTTCAGGTCGACGTAGCCGCTGGACAGGGCGTAGCTGTAGGGCACCACCGTCCCCTGCTTGTGGTAGTAGGTGCCCGAGGCCGGCGTGCCCGTCGCGCCGGTCTCCACCGTCACCGCCAGGGTGTACATCTGGTTGCCCTCGCTGAAGGCCTGCAGGACATGGTCGCCGCTGACGGTGAACGAGCCGCTGGCGGCGACCGTCTTGCCGTCCAGGAGCACGGTCAGCGTCTTGTAGCCGGACTCCAGGCTGTAGGCGTAGGAATGCTCCTCGCCGACGGTCACCGTGTAGTCGCCGGCGGCCGGGGTGCCGGTCACGCCGACGGAGAGGATCACCTTGAGCGTGCCGGTCTCGACCTCGCTTTTCTTGCAGCTGGCGGAGGTGAAAGCCAGCAGCAGGATGAGGGCCGCGCCGATCCAGGTCGTTGTTCGTTTCATGGCTGTTCTCCGCGACTACAGTTGGATGCCCAGGCCCAGAGCCAGGTGGACCCCGCCCAGGTTGCTGCTCTTGCCGTTGGTCTTGCTGGGGGCGACGGTGTACCCCAGGGCGAGCTCGGCGAACACGCTGCGGAAGAACCCGTAGGTGAAGGCCAGGCTGGCCCGGCCGCCGAAGGCGCGCTGGCGCGCCTCCAGGGTGCGCAGCGTCTCGCCGTCGGCGACATAGCTCGAGACGGTGGTGATGTCGTTGGCGACGTGGCAGACGCCGGCCTCGGCGCGCACGGCGAACTGCCCGGGCTCGAAATAGCCCATGTAGACGCCGCAGCCGCCGGCGATGATGCGCTTGCCCAGCTTGCGGTTGACGTCGAGGTCGGGATCGAAGGAGCTCTTCTTGTCCCAGTCCTTCCAGGAGTCACGCATGGGGAAATAGCCGTGGCTGGCCCACAGGTAGAGGTTGCCGGAGAGGGCGACGGCGGCCTTCACCTCGAAGTAGGCCTTGTCGCGGCGCTCCTGCTCGGTGAAGTTGTTCTGGGCCACCTTCAGCCCGGTGCCGTAAAGGTTGAGGATCGCCCGGCCGCCGGACGCGGGCAGAACGGCGCTGCACAACAGGGCGACGACGAACAAGGCCGCCAGCTTTTTCATACCTGCCTCCTGGGGGAACCCGGCATCAGGGCTGCTTGCCTGCATATTTTAACACAGTTCGGGCCATTTTCCTTCATTCATCTGTCAAAAACCGAGCTCCAGTGGTAGTGGTAGTGATAGTGGTAGCAGCAGCATTGAAGAAGACTCAGTGCCAGTGACAGTGTCAGTGTCAGCAAGAACGATCAGCATCTGGCTAGAAATCTTAAGCACCCAAGCGAATTGGCCTTCGTTACGTCGAACGTCGAACGTCGGAACCCACTCGGGGTGAACCCCTCGGGGACGCCGCCCCTGATGGGGCCGGCAGC
>DAHVOV010000025.1 GCA_027318645.1 Candidatus Aminicenantota bacterium | reverse complement strand
AAGAAAAGTGGATTTCCCTTATTGCCTCCCACCCGCCGGCGGACGATAGTGGAGCATACTCGAGGCAAAGGAGCGCAAACTCATGGCAGAGATCATCGCACGGTGGGAATGGCGGGCCTTCGGGGACGCCTTCGGGGCCGCGGAGAAGAACATCCTTTCGTTCCCCCAGGACAAGGTGCGGAACAGTTCGGAGGTGTACATCCTGTCGCGGAACAGCATGGACAACACCAAGATCCGCGACATGCTGATGGACATCAAGACGCTGCGGCAGGTGAACGGCGACAAGCTGGAGCAGTGGTTCCCGGTCATGAAGGCCGGCTTCCCCCTGGCGCACGCCGTGCTGGCCGACGTGTTCAAGGCCTGGAAGGCGGCGCCGCCGCGCTTCGCGCGCGGGGCCTATGGCTACGAGGAGTTCCTCAATGAGCTGGTCGCCCCGCACTCCGACCTCAGGATGGTGCGGGTGGACAAGGAGCGGCGCGGCTTCATGATCAACGGCTGCATCGTCGAGATCGCCGACCTGAAGTTCGACGGCAAGCCCGTCCGCACCGTCGCCGTCGAGAAGGAGGACCCGGCCGCCGTCATGCAGACGGTGCGCCAGCTGGGGCTCGAGGGCTTCGAGAACGTCAACTACCTGAAGGCGCTCAAGCGCTTCGTGGGCATGGGCATCGTTTGATCCCAAGGAGGATAAAATGAAAAAGATCGTTCTGCTCAGCGTGCTGGCCCTCATGCTGGCCGCGCCGGCGCTGGCCCAGGAGGCCGAGTCGCGCGACCTGACCGGACGCAGCGACGACGGCCTGCTGCTGTTCCAGTCGGCCGATGGCAAGTTCAAGTTCCAGCTCGACGGCCGCATCAACTTGGTCGCCGCCCTCTACTCGGGCAGCGAGACGCCGCTGGCCAACGGCATGGAAGTCCGCCGCGCCCGCCTGGGCCTCAAGCCCAGCTGGGGCGACTGGTCGGCCCAGTTCGACATCGACTTCAACGGCGTCGAGGCCGAGATTAAGGACATGTGGCTCGGCTACGGCGGCTTCAAGAACATGATGATCACCCTGGGCAACCACAAGGGGCAGTTCAGCGTGGAGGAGGTCACCTCCTCGCGCTACATCACCTTCATCGAGCGCGGCCTGCCCAACGCCTTCGCCCCCGACCGCCGCCTGGGCCTCAGCGTGGCCAAGTGGGGCAAGAACTGGCGCGCCTTCGCCGGCGTCTTCGGCGAGGAAGCGGCGAACACCGACGAGACCGGCGAGAACGAGGCGCTCAACTACAACCTGCGCCTGAACTACCTGCCGATCCTCAAGGGAAACGCCTTCATCCACGTCGGCGGCTCTTTCGGCCACTCGCGGCCCAATGCCAGCGATGGCGGCACGGTGCGCTTCCGCGCCCGGCCCGAGACGCACGTGGCCGACAACCGTTTCCTGAACACCGGCAAGATCAAGGATGTCCAGTCCTGGGACCAGTACGGCCTGGAGCTGGCCGCTTCCTTCGGCCCGGTGCTGCTGCAGGGCGAATACCTCTCGACCACGGTCAATCGCCTCGCGGGCAAGTCCGACGCCACCTTCTCCGGCTATTACGCCTTCGCCAGCTGGATGATCACTGGCGAGAAGCGCCCCTACAGCGTCGAGGAAGGCGAGCCCGCCGGCCGCATCTACGCCAAGAAGAAGGGGCTGGGCGCCTTTGAGCTGGCCGCCCGCATCAGCAACCTTGACCTC
>DAHVOV010000020.1 GCA_027318645.1 Candidatus Aminicenantota bacterium | reverse complement strand
CGAGGCGGCAGGTGCCGAGCGGGTGGTAGGAGGTGACCTCGAAGTCGCCGGGTTTGAGTCGTCGTGCCCGAAGCGTGTCGAGGTCCTTGGGGGAGTCGACGCCATCAACCGCAGCCGCGCCGATGTGCTGATGGTAGCCATGGGCATGCCGCTGCAGGAGGAGTGGCTGCGGCGCAACTGGGAGGGGATCGATGCCCGGGTGGCGCTCACCGGCGGAGCCATCTTCGACTACCTGTCGGGGCGGATCCGCCGTCCCCCGGCCTGGCTGCGGCGCCTCGGCTGCGAGTGGCTGGGCCGGCTGCTCATCGAGCCGCGGCGGCTGTGGCGCCGCTACCTGATCGGCAACCCCCTCTTCATCCTGCGCGTCATCCGCCAGCGCGTTGGGCGCAGCCGATGAGTTCCCCATCCGCCGCGCGCGGCCCGGAGCCGGAACGGCCGGCTGTCGTGGTCCTGTCCCAGACCGAGTGGGGGCTGGCTTGGGTGTTCGCCCATGACGTGGCCCTTCATTTCGCCCGCCAGGGGCACCCGGTGGTCTTTCTCGATCCCTTCCCCAAGCGCTTCCCCCGACCGCGGGAGTGGCGGCGCATCGTCGGCCGGCTCTTCGCCCGCTCGGCAGTGGCGGGCTTTGCCGCCCAGCCGCGGCCGGCGGGGATCCGCTTCGTCACGCCGCTGACCCTGCCGGACCGCTGCCGCCTCTTCACCTGGATCAACCGCCGGCTGCTCCTGCCCGGCCTGCGCCGGCGGGTGCTCGCCGCCTGCGCGGAACGCCGGCAGCGCATCGTGTTCGCCTGCCAGCCGTTCGCCACGCCGCTGGCCCTCGCGGCCATGCTGTCGCCCTCGCGCCTGGTCTATGCGCGGCGCGACGGCTACGAGGACGACCCGCGGCTGGCCGGGCTGCGGATGGCGGTCGGGGAGCTGGAAGCGCACGCCGACCTGATCGTCGCCAGCGGCCGGGTGCTAGCCGGCAAGAGCCCGTACGGCGCCAAGGTCATCGACATCCCGGGGCTCGTCGACTTCGCGGCGTTCTTCCGGCCCGTGGCCCCGCGCCCCGCTTGGCGCCGCCCGCCTGTCTGCTGCTACTTCGGTCATGTGAACGAACGCGTCGACATGGCCATCCTGCAGCGGGTGGCGCGGCAATATCCGCTGCGCGTCATCGGCCGCGTCAGCATCCGCTGGCCCGCCGGGATCCAGGCCGAGCAGGTCGGCGTCGTGGCGAACGAGCAGGTCGCCGGCCTGCTGGCCGGCTGCGACGTCGTCGTCATTCCCTACCGCCTGGGAGGATTCTTCGCCAATATCTTCCCCTACAAGATCTTCCAGGCGTTCGCCCAGGGCCTGCCCGTCGTGGCCACCCCGATGCCGGCCCTGGCCCACCTGCACGGGCTGGTATACCTGGCGGCGGACCCGGAGGAATTCGTCGCCCAGATCGCCTGCGCCGCCGGCGAGGGTGCGGCGGTCAAGCTGCGCCGCCAGGAGTTGGCGCGGCGGTATGACCGCGAGCCGCAGCTGGAGGCGCTGCGGCGGAGGCTCCTGGACGCAGGGGAGGGAGAATGAACCGGGCCGCACGGCTCGTCTCCCGCCTGGTCCCGCGCGGTTCATTGCGCGCCAACGTGCTGATGCTCATGAGCGGCACGGCGCTGGGCCAGGCGCTGCTGCTGGCAACGGCCCCCATCCTGACCCGCCTTTTCGCTCCGGCGACGTTCGGTGCCTTCGGGGCCTACCTGTCGCTGGCCGCCATCCTCGGCTCGCTGAGCACCCTGCGCTTCGATTATGCCCTCATGCTGCCGCGCGAGGAGGAGGAGGCCGCCTCGCTGCTGGGGGCGGCGCTGCTGTCGGCGGCCGTCGTGTCCCTGGCCGTGCTGGCGGCGGCGCTGCCTCTGAGGCGCGCCGTCATGACCGCGCTGCGCATCGAGGCCCTGGGAGGCTGGATCATGGCGCTGCCGGCCTCCATCCTCTCCTTCGGGGCCTTCCAGGCGTTCAATTCCTGGGTGCTGCGCCATAAGGAGTTCGCCCGCTCGTCGGCCGCCCAGGGGGCACGGGCGCTGAGCATCGCCGCCGTGCAGTTAGGCTCCGGCTTCCTGAGCTCGGGCCCCGGCGGCCTGGTCATGGGCGCCGCCGGAGGCGACGTCGTCGCCGCGATGCTGCTGGCCGGCGGCGTCCGGCGCCGGCACGGCCAATTGCTGCGCCGCGCTTTCCGCATCGACCGCATCGTGCGGGCCGCCCGCGCCTATCGCGAATTCCCCTTTTACAGCGCCCCGCAGAACCTGCTGAACGCTGTGTCGCAGCACCTGCCGCTGCTGCTGCTGGCCAAGTTCTTCGGCCCGGCCGTGGCCGGGTTCTACGTGCTGGCGGTGCGCTCGGTGCAGGCGCCGCTGAACCTGTTCCTGAACTCGCTGCGCCAGGCGTTCTTCCAGAAGGCCAGCGAGCTTCACAACCGGGGCGGGGACACCGTGACCCTCTTCCGACGCACCACCCTGCGTTTGCTGGCCATGGCGGCGCCTCCCACCCTGGCCGTCCTGCTTTTCGGGCCGCGGCTCTTCGCCTTCGTCCTGGGGAGCCGCTGGCTGACCGCCGGTGTCTACGCCCGCTGGCTGGTCCTGTGGCAGGGGCTGATGTTCGCCAACGTGCCGGCCGTGTTCTTCGCCCAGGTCCTGCGCAAGCAGCGCCAGGTGCTGCTGGTGGACATCGTGCTGCTCGTCGCCCGCGCCCTGGCCATCGTCGCCGGTGGCCTGCGCCGCGACCCGCTCCTGGCCGTCGTCCTGTACAGCGTGGCCGGGGTGGCGGTCAACCTGTTCATGATCGCCTGGGTGGGCTGGCTGCTGCGGCCGGGGAGGGCGGCGTGAGCGCCGTGCTGTTCCTGGGCGACGTTCACCTGGAGGCGCCCCAGCGTTCCCAGGTCCCCCTGGAGGGGGAATACGTCTGCAACCTGGAGTCGCCGGTCACGCTCTCGGCGCAGCCGGCCGCGGGGAAGATCAACCTGCGCAGCGGGGACCTGTACCTGCGCGAGACCTTCGGCCGCGAGCCGCTGGCGGTGTGCCTGGCCAACAACCACATCATGGACTACGGCCGCCAGGGTCTGCTCGACACGATCGATTGCCTCGCCCGCCGCGGCATCGGCTGGTTCGGCGCCGGCCTTCCCGCCGACAACCGCGGCAACCCGCTGCGGATCGAGATCGGCGGCGTGCGCGTCGCCCTGCTGGGATACGTGCATGCCGACACCCGGCCCGTCGTCGCCGGCGGCGAGGAGTGCGGCGCCGCCATGCTGGACGAGGGGACGATCGTCCGCGACATGACCGCCGCGCGGGAGGCGGGGGCCGCGCGCGTCGTGGTCCAGCTGCATTGGGGGGAGGAGGATGTCCCCCTGCCCCGGCCGGAGGACGCGCTGCTGGCGCGGCGCCTCGTCGACGCCGGGGCAGACTTGATCATCGGCCACCACGCCCACTGCATCCAGCCGATCGAGCGCTACCGCGGGCGATCCATCTTTTACGGCCTGGGCAACGCCCTGTTTCCCGAAAGCGAACTGGTCGCGCATGACGGCGGCGGGCGCCGGCTGGACGACCGGCACATGAAATGGCAGGCATGGAACCGGCGCTCGCTGATGGTGCGCTACGACCCTGCGGCTAATGAGGCCCGCCCATTCCTACTGCGCTTCCGTTCCTTCTTGGAGCTCGTGCCCGGAGAACGACCCGATCGGCGCTATGCCTTTGCCGCCATCGTGGACCGGCGCTACGAGACGCGCTACCGGCGCGTGCGCCTGCTGGCCGTCGTCCGCCGGCTGGCGGCCAGCTTCATTTCCCGTCCCAGGCTCCCCAAGCGGCGCAATTGGGCCTGGCTGGGACGGCTGCTGCGCGGCGAGCGCGAGGAGTGAATGGAACGGCTGGCCCCCCTTCAGAAGACCTCGCGCCGTATGTGGCAGTAGGGGCTGCCTCCCGTCTTCCAGTAGTAGTTCTGGTGATGGTCCTCTGCCGGCCAGAATTCGCCGGCCGGGCTAAGGCGCGTCGCCACCTTGTGGCCCCTGGCGCGCAGCTCGACGATCAGCTTCTCCGCCGCCTGCTTCTGCGCCTCGTCGAGAAAGAAGATCTCCGAGCGGTACTGGCTGCCGATGTCGGGGCCCTGGCGGTCGACCTGGGTGAAGTCGTGGGTCTCGAAGAACAGCCGGGCCAGCTCCTCGAAGCCGACCTGCGCCGGGTCGTAGACCACCCGCACCGCCTCGGCGTGGCCCGTGTCGCCGCCGCACACCTGCTCGTAGGTCGGCCTGGGCACGTGGCCGCCGGTGAAGCCCGCGGTCGTGGTCAGCACGCCGCGGCGGGCCTGCAGCACGTGCTGGGTCCCCCAGAAGCACCCCGAGGCGAAGATGGCGGTGGCGGTGCCGCGGCCGTCGGCGGGGATGAAGTTCATGGAGAGGGAATTGACGCAGTGGCGGGTGTTCTTGGCGGTGAAGCCCTCGCCGAGGAACACATGGCCCAGGTGGGCGCCGCAGGCGGCGCAGAGGATCTCCGTGCGCAGGCCGTCGGCGTCGCGGCGGCGCTCGACGGCGCCGCCGATCTCCTCGTCGAAGCTCGGCCAGCCGCAGCCCGAGTCGAACTTGGCCGTGGAGCGGTAGAGCGGGGCGCCGCAGCGCTTGCAGACATATGTCCCCTGCCCCTTGAAATCGTGGTACTTGCCGCTGAAGGGGGATTCGGTCCCCTTGTGCACGATCACCCGCTCCTCGGCGGGGGTCAGCCTGTCGTCGGCCATGTTCACCTCGGGCTTGGCCAGCAGCCCAAAAAGGGCCGCGGCGACTATAAATGAGATTATAAAGGTAGCATATTTCATGGGTATAGTAATAGCGTCGTTTCGCTTTTCCGTCAACCGCCGGCCGGGGCTATTCTTTTTTCTTGGCGGTTAGGGCGTAGAGGGCGAACAGGATCAGTACGCCGATATACAGGAAGGGCACGCCCCAGGGCCACAGCGGGTGCCCCTTGATGAGGAGCTTCACGGCATAGGTCAGCCCGCCGAAGACGGCCGTGATCAGGAGCCAGATGACGAAGATCGTCTTGAAAGCCATGCTTTCCTCCCGGTTCTATATTCTACGTCCTGGGAATCGCCTTGGCAACAGGTCATGCGCTCACGGCAGCCTGGAGAGGTCCATGGCCGCGGCGAACTCGCGCAGCAGTGGCAGCCCCCTGGCGGAGCGGGTCTTGATCTCGGCCAGGTAGCGGTCCCTGTGCACCAGGGCCAGGGTGGATTCGCCTTCCTTCTTGTCGACGCGCTCCACCACCGCCAGGCCGCCGACCATCGCGGTCTGCTGCATCACGCTGGCGTCGTCGACGCGGATGCCCATGGAGATCACCATCTTGAGCGGCGCCAGCAGCGCCGAGGCTGTGCCGGCGTCGGTGAGCTGGAGATGGACGGCGTCGCCTCCCGGGCCGGCATATTCGGCCTGCTGCGCCGCGGTCTCCAGTTTCTCGTGGCTTCCCCTGTTGTACCGTGCCTCGCGCAGCCGCCAGCTGGGGACAACGGGCAGCGCCGCGCGCAGCGCCTTCTCGGAAGCGATCTCGATCTTGCCCCCCTGGATCCGCTCCGAGGCGGCGGCCACGCCGCCCAGCCCCTTTTGCAACTGCCCGGCCAGCTCCTGGAGGCCTCGCGCCGCCTCGCTGCCGCCCTGGAGCAGGCTGGCCGGGGGACGCTGCCGCTGCTTCGGCGCCAGGAGCACGACGAGGGCGACGACGACGGCCAGCAGCAGCAGCGCGCCGCCGATGAGGATGGCCGTCATCTTCTTGTAGGCGCTGACCTGGGCCTGGTCGCGCTGACGCTCCAGGCCGCCGATCATCGCCTGGATGCCGTCCCGCTCCGAGCGTGCGGCGGCGACGGCGGCCATCTCGCCGGCGAGGTTTGGGTCGGCGGCCGGGGCACTGGCCAGCTTTTCGCCCAGCTCGCGGTATGATCTCCCCCGCAGCGCTTCGGCCTCGCGGGCCTTCTCGGCGTTCCGCGCCAGGCCGTCCTTCAGGGCCGCCAGCGCCTTGTCCATCTCGCCCAGGGCCTGCTTCTGCTCCTGGCGCAGCGCGTCGAGCTTCTTCCTGGCGCTCTCCGCCTGCTCCTGCAGGCTGGCCACCAGCGCCGCGGCCGGGCGGGCGGCGGCCTCGCTGGCAGCGAGGCTGGACTGCAGGGAGGACTCGTCCTTTTCCAGCAGCGCCAGCCCCCTGGTGATCTCGTCCTTTTCCGCCTCGCTGGCGTCGGCGCCGGCCGCCTTGCCCTGCAGCTGGCCGCGCTCGCGGGCGATGGCCGCCAGCCGCTCGCGCGACCGCTGCGCTTCCCGCTGCGCGGCCTGCAGCGTGCCCTTGTGCTCGCCCAGGCTCCTTTGGACCGCCTGCTGTCCCTCCTCGGCCTCCTTCACGGCGGCGGCCAGGCGGGAGCTCTCCCGCGTGCGCTTCTCCTCGGCCTCCCGCTGCTGTTTCAGGAGCTGCTCCGCCTGCCCGCGGAGATCGTCGATCGTGCGCTGCGCCTCGCCGAGGGAGGTGCGCAGGCCGGAGAAGGCGGAGATGTCCGCGCTCGTCTCCCAGGCCTTCTGCCCCAGGGCGGTCAGCCGCGCGGCCAGGGCCTGCTCCTTCTCCTTGAGCTCCCGCCCACGCTGGCCCAGCGACCGGCGCCGCCGGCGCTCCTTCATTCCTTCCTGGAATATGCTCTTCACGCTCATGGGCGCACCTCCGCGGGCGACCGGGTCGATGGGGCGATTGTAGGGCAAGGGGCGGGAAAAGGCAAATTCAATCGGCCGGCAGCCCCTGGCGCCGCGACTGCTTGACCGCGCCGCGATGCCGCTTCTCCTCCAGGCGCCGGGCGCGGGAGGCGGCGCTGGGCCGCGTCGGGCGGCGCGGCCGCGGCGCGACCGCCGCCTGGCGCAGCAGCCCCAGCAGCCGCTCCAGCGCGTCGCGGCGGTTGGCTTCCTGGGTGCGGAAGCGGCGGGCGTCGAGGACCAGCACGCCGTCGCGGCTGACGCGGCGGCCGGCCAGCGAGCGCAGGCGCCGCTTCACCTCCGGCGGCAGGGAGGCGGAGCGCTCGACGTCGAAGTACAGCTTGACCGCCGTGGCCACCTTGTTGACGTTCTGGCCGCCGGGCCCCGATGCGTGGACGAACTCCAGGCGCACTTCGTTCTCCTCGATGGCGATGCGGTCGTTCACCTGGATGACCATGGCCCTGCCTCCGGCGCGATTATAGCCCATTTTCCGCCGCCTGTCAGCGCGGCGCCCGCCGGACCGGCGTGACGCCCTGGCGGCCGGCGCGGTCCCCGGGCGCCGCCTCAGGGCTGGCCCGCCGCGCCGGGCCCGTGACGGGGGGCGGAGGGCGCACGCCGGTACTGGCTGAAGGTCGTCGTGGTGCGGAAATTCTTGCGAATGAACAGGAAGCCGCCGCTGCCGGTCATGGACACCCGCTTCAGCACCCAGCGGTCGGGGCTTTCGATGTCGTACAGGTAGATGCTCCACAGGCTGCGCACCAGGCCGGGCAGGGGCGAGAAGGTGAACTCCAGCTTGACCGGCACGCCGCTCGCCTCGTCCAGCCAGGCCATGCCGCGCCAGGTCAGCTCCTCGGTCTTGCCCTTGCGCACGATGGCGGTGCGGTAGGTGAAGTTGAAGCGCCGGCAGAGGCGGCCGAACAGCGTCTGCCTCTCGGCGGTGGCGAAGGCCTGCACCGCGCCCTGGCGCGCGGCGGCGAACGGGCTGTCGGTGAGGGAGACGGAATAGGCCGTGTCGTCCCCCGGGTCCACTCCCTCCTCGGGGGAGCGGATGGTCACCTTGGAGCGCGTGCGCTCGGTGGTGTCCTCGCCGTTCTTCTGGGAGCGCTCGAGGTCCGCCTGCACCCGGCCGCGGGCGTCGAGGCGCAGGCGGAAGACCATTTCGGTCAGCGAGGAGGGCTGGCCGCCGCGGCTCAGCACTTCGGAGAGGATGACCACCCGCTCGGGGTACCAGTCGCGGTTGCGCTGGTGGACCTCGATGGCCTTGAGCCACAGGCCGTGCAGCCCCCCCGGGCGCGGCGGCGCGGACGAGCCGCCGCCGGTGGCGCCGGCCATGCCCAGCAGCGCCAGCAGGATGGCGAACCCGCGACCGCGCATGCTCCGTCCCCCCCGCTCCGGCCCTGGCTCAGTCGAGCAGGCGATGCTCGCCTTCGAGGCGGCGGGCCTCCTCGATGTCCTGGGTGACCTCCATGCAGCCCAGGTACTCGCCGCCCTCGCCGCGCAGGGCGTAGAACTCGATCAGCACCAGGTGGCGCTCGTTGCCGACCTTGGCCTGGATCCAGAAGCGGGCCTTGTCGCGGCGGCCGTCCTTCATCTCGGCGACGATCTGCTCCACCTTGGCCAGGCTGGCGGCGGGGTGGCACTTGCGGAAGTTGAGCCCCATGCTGGTCTGCGGCCGGTGGAAGAGGCGGGTGTCGCTCTTGTTCCAGGCCACCACCTCGTCGTTGGCGTCGATGACCGTGATCTCGGCGGGGAAGGTCTCGATCACCGCCCGCACCATCTTCTCGTCCATGCGGTCGAACACGAACATGGTCCCTCCTCGGCGGGGCGTCGGCCCGCGGTCCGCCTGTCATTATACGGATCCGCCGGGAAATAGCAAAAGTCCCCGGGCGGAATGCCCTGGCGGCCATTCAATCCCCGATCGTGGGGCAGGCAGGGCCCCACGGATCGGGGCGGCAGCTCCGCCGCCAGGGACGCCCCGGCGGCCATTTAATCCCTGACCGCGAGGCAGGCAAAGCCTCGCGGGTC
>DAHVOV010000017.1 GCA_027318645.1 Candidatus Aminicenantota bacterium | reverse complement strand
TTGGAATTCGGAACTTGGAATTTATTTGGGATTTGGTGCTTTGAGCTTGGAATTTCAGTCTTACGAGAGCCCAACCTTCGCAACCCTGACCACGAGGCTTTGAATGCCTCGTGGTCAGGGATTCAATGGCCTCCGGGACTTCCCCGATTGACTTGCGGCCCACGTTCCGCTATGGTGGGGCCATGGAGCCGCACGCCATCCACGCGGTGCTGGTCGTCGACGACGACGAGGTCATCGCCGGGCTGATCCGCGACACGCTGGAGCCGGAGGGGTACGCCGTCGCCGCCGCCGGCTCCGCCGCCGCCGCCCGCGAGGTGCTGGGCGGCGCGCCCTGCGACCTGATCATCCTCGACATCGGCCTTCCCGACGGCAACGGCTTCGACCTGTGCCGGGAGATCCGCGCCAAGTCGGACATCCCCATCATCTTCCTCACCGGCCGCAGCGACGAGGTCGACCGCGTGCTCGGCCTGGAGATCGGCGGCGACGACTACATCACCAAGCCGTTCAGCCCCCGCGAGCTGCTGGCCCGCATCCGCGTCATCGAGAAGTGGATCCCGCGCGACGGCCGGCGCTCGGCCGCGCCGGGCGGCGTGGCCGGCCCCTTCCGCATCGACGAGCGCCGGCAGGCGATCTTCTATCGCGACGCCGAGCTGGCGCTGACGCGCTACGAGTACTTCATCCTGCGCATCCTGGTCAGCCACCCGGGCTGGACCTTCAGCCGCGAGAAGCTCATGGAGCTGGCATGGCCCGCGCCCCACGCCAGCGACCTGCGCACGGTCGACGCCCACATCAAGTCGATCCGCGCCAAGCTGAAGGCCGTGGCCCCGCAGTTCGACCCGATCGCCACGAAGCACGGGTTCGGCTATTTCCTGAAAGACAGCTAGCCGCGGCCGGCGCCAGAGACCGTCTTCTGCAAAAAATACCCAATAATGGCGTTTTTACATAAATTTCACATGAAGTTCACAACCATATTCTATTACTATTGAGGTTTAATATCTCTTTATGTACAATTTTAGGCAGTGAGGCAAATGGCCGATGAATGAAGAAAAGCGGAAGCCGGGCCGGACGGACGGGGGAAGGGCCAGCCGGCGCCCCCTCGCGGCGGAGGAGTCCGCGTTCGGGACAGGAATATATTGCGGGCCGCCGGCAGGGCATGAGGCCGGCGCCATGACAAAACCCACTCGCCACGAGCGGAGGATCCCATGAAGACGAAACTTTTCCTGATCATCATATCCGTGCTGGCGGCGGCGCCGCTGGCCCTGCCGGCCCAGTCCTACGCCGCCTTCCCGCTGGGGATCGCGGCCAAGGCGCAGGACCTGGCCGCCGACAACGACGGCAACCTGCACCTGGTCTGGGTGACGGCCACCAACGAGATCCGCTACGGCCGCATCGTGCCCGACGGCAGCGGCGGCTTCACGGTCACCGGCCAGCAGCTGGTCGTGGCGGCCAGCGCCAAGGCCACGCAGTGGACCCGGCCGCGCATGGCCGTGCGCCCGGACGGCTCGACCGTCCATGTCGTTTTCCTGGAGTCCGACACCAACGTCAAGCACGCCTGGCGCAACAGCGGCGGCACCTGGACCGTCGAATACATCCGCCTGAACGGCAAGAACTACGCCTTCCCTGCCCTCGCCGTCAACGCCAACGGCACCGTGCACTTCATCGCCCAGAAATGGCCGGGACCGATCGTCTATGACAAGAAGCCGGTCGGCGGCAGCTGGTCG
>DAHVOV010000016.1 GCA_027318645.1 Candidatus Aminicenantota bacterium | reverse complement strand
CCTGGATACCAGGCAGAAACAGCATATTTTAGATATCCGAAAAAAAGTCGGGATGGTTTTCCAGTCACCGGAAGAACAAATTTTCTCATCGACTATTGAAGAGGATGTGGCATTCGGCCTGGAAAACTATGGGTGGGAATATGAATAAATGCACAAACGGGTGCGTGAAATCCTGACGCAGCTGGACCTCTGGGAACTTCGCACCCGGCCATCCCGACCTTCCCGAGCGCTATCGCGCGACGGGCCAGCCGGTGATCCTGCCGGGCAGCATGGGCAGCTGCTCCTACGTGCTGCGCGGCACCGCCGGCGGCGAGGCCGTATCCTTCTCCTCGTCCGCGCACGGCGCCGGCCGCCGCCTCAGCCGCCACCAGGCGGTCAAGCTCGCCGCCGGCGAGGACGTGGGCGACCGCCTGCGCCGCCAGGGCGTCCGCGTGCTCAGCCTCTCCAGCCAGGGCTTGAAGGAGGAGATCCCCGAGGCCTACAAGGAGATCGACGGCGTGGCCGCGGCCACGGTGGCGGCGGGGATATCGGCGAAGGTGGCGCGGCTGCGGCCGCTGCTGGTGGTCAAGGGCTAGGACGGGTCAGGGCTTGCCCTCGGCGACGATCTCGCCGGCACGGACGCGGACGCGGTAGACGACGTCGCCGGCGCGGTCGCGCCCCAGCAGCACCTCGCAGTCGGGCCAGGCGCGGGCCAGGCGCAGGGCGGCGAAGTGGGCCACCTGCTCGAAGTTGCCGGCGTTCTTGGAGGCGCTGTTGTAGACGAGGGTCACGCTCCTGGCGGCGTCGCGCCAGTCGATCGCGGCCAGCCCCTCGGTGCGCTTCAGGTAGCGCAGGGCCCTGGCCGGCGAGCCGCCGCCCCCGCCGCCGACGATGACCAGGGCGAAGAAGGCCAGCAGCACCAGCAGCACGCCGCCGCTGACCGCCCATATCAGCTTGCCGGAGCGGCGCCCTTTCAGGCGCTTGATCTTCGAGCGGATCATGTCAGTCCTCCCTGCTCCAGGAAAGCGAAGGCGACGGCGGCGAGCAGCGCCGGCGCCGTGCGCAGCGCCTCCTCGTCGACGGTGAAGCCGGGGGCGTGCAGCGCCTGGCCGCCGCCGACGCCCAGGAAGAAGAACAGCGCGGGCAGGCGCCGCGAGTAGAGGGCGAAGTCCTCGCCGATGGTGAGCGGCTCGGCCGGCAGCACGTTCTCGGCGCCCAGCACGGCGGCGAGGGCGGGCTGGGCCATGGCGGCCAGCCGCGGGTCGTTGACCACGGCGGGATTGACCTTCTCGAAGTCGAGGCTGGCGCGGACGCCGAAGGCGGCCTCGATGCCGCGCAGCACGCCGGCGATGCCCGACAGGATGCGCTCCTCCTCGCGCTCCGAGAAGGCGCGCACCGTCCCCTCCATGTCGACCGCCTCGGCGATGACGTTGCTGCGCACGCCGCCGCAGACCTTGCCGATGGTCAGCACCGATTTCTCGCCGGGATCGCGGCCGCGGCTGATCAGCGCCTGGAACTGGGTGACGGCGTGGGCGGCGGCGACGATGGCGTCGACGCCCTGGTGCGGGAAGGCGCCGTGGGCGGCGCGGCCCAGCACGCGGACATAGATCCAGGCCACGCTGGCCATCATGGCGCCCGGCCGCAGGGCCACGCGGCCGGCCGGCAGGTCGGGCAGGACGTGCAGGCCGAACAGGGCGTCGAGGCGGGGATTGTCCAGCACGCCGGCCTCGATCATGCGCTCGGCGCCGCCCTTTTCCTTCTTCGCCGCCCCCTCCTCGCAGGGCTGCAGGATGAAGACCACGGTGCCGCGCAGGCGGCCGCGCTCCTCGGCCAGCAGCCGGGCGGCGGTCAGCAGGTTGGCCATGTGCGCGTCGTGGCCGCAGGCGTGCATGAGCCCGGGCCGGCGCGAGGCGAAGGGCAGCCCGGTCGCCTCGGCGATGGGCAGCGCGTCCATGTCGGCGCGCAGCCCCACCACCGGCCCCGGGAGCGCGCCGCGCAGCACGGCCTTGACTCCGGTGCCGGCGATGCCCGTGGTCACCTCCAGCCCCAGCCGGCGCAGCCGGGCGGCGACGAAGGCCGCGGTCTCCTGTTCCTGGAAGCAGGGCTCGGGGAGGCGGTGCAGCTGGCGGCGCAGCTCGACGGTCTCGGGAAAGAGCGCCGCGGCGCGGTCGCGGAAGCGGGCGCCGGCGTCGTCGGCGGCGCGCAGCGGCGGGCAGGCCAGCGCCAGGGCCAGCGCCAGGAGCGGGAACGGGCGGCGCACGAGGCGTCCCCTCAGGGAACGACGACGTTGTTGAACACGTCGCTGATGATGTCGTCGCTGGTCAGCCCCTCGGCCTCGGCCTCGTAGGTCAGGATGATGCGGTGGCGCAGGACGTCGCGGCCGATGGTCTTGACGTCCTCGGGGGTGACGTAGCCGCGGCGGCGGATGAAGGCCAGGGCCTTGGCCGTCTCGGTCAGGTAGATGGAGGCGCGCGGCGAGGCGCCGAACTGCACCAGGTTCTTCAGCTTGGCGATGCCCGCCTCCTGGGGGAAGCGCGTGGCGTGCACTAGGTTGATGATGTAGTCCTGGATGCGGGCGTCGATGTAGACCATGCGGAAGGCCTGCTGCAGCCGCCCCAGGGCGGCGCGGCCCAGCACGGGCCGCAGCGGGATCTCGGCGCCGTGGATCATGCGGCCGACGATCTCCTTCTCCTCGCCCTTCTGCGGGTAGGTGACCTTGACCTTGAGCAGGAAGCGGTCGACCTGGGCCTCGGGCAGGGGGTAGGTCCCCTCCTGCTCGATGGGGTTCTGCGTGGCCATGACCATGAAGGGCCGGGCGATGGCGTGGCTCTCCTCGCCGATGGTCACCTGCAGCTCCTGCATGGCCTCGAGCAGGGCGCTCTGCACCTTCGCCGGCGCGCGGTTGATCTCGTCGGCCAGCAGCAGGTTGGTGAAGATCGGGCCCTTGCGGGTGGTGAACTCCGCGGTCTTGGGGTTGAAGACCATGGTGCCGGTGAGGTCGGCCGGCAGCAGGTCGGGGGTGAACTGGATGCGCTTGAAGTTCAGGTCGGTGACGCGGGCCAGGGTCTTGACCGCCAGCGTCTTGGCCAGCCCGGGCACGCCCTCCAGCAGGATGTGCCCCGAGGCCAGCAGGGCGATCATCATGCGCTCCAGCAGGTCGCGCTGGCCGACGATCACCTTGGCCATCTCGGCCAGGGTCTGCTCGACGGCCACGCTCTCCTCCTTGATCTTCTCGTTGATGAATGCCAGGTCCTGGGGCATGCCTCCTCCTAGAGGTTCCGCTGGCGGTAGTCGACGCCCGACAGCCGGACGGCGTCCGTCATCTCGTACAGCCGGCTGCGGATGCGCCGGCCGATGCGGTCGGTCAGCGTCTCCGGGTCCACCACCTTGTCGTCGTAGTAGTTGGTGGCGAACAGCGTCAGCAGGTTGTCGTTGTAGCGGCGGTTGATCAGGTAGTAGATGTTGTCCTCGACCCAGGGGCTGGGCTTGGAGGAGCCGATCTCGTCGAACAGCAGCAGCGGGACGCCCGCCAGCTGGTTGAGCAGCTGGCCGATGACCGAGAAGTCGCGGTTCGAGGTGTCCTCGCCGGAGCGCATTTCCCGGGTCAGGTCGTTCCAGTCGATGTAGAAGACCTCGGCGCCCTTCTCCTCGATCAGCTGGTTGCCGATGGCGCACAGCAGCCGCGTCTTGCCGACCCCGGTCGGCCCCTGGAACAGAAGGCCCTTGGTCAGCGCCGGGTACTCGGCGATGAACTTCTCCGCCACCTTCTTGGCCCGGACCTGGTCGGGGTTGGCCTTGTCGGGGAAATGCGCCCGCAGCTTGACGCCCAGGAAGCGCAGGGGGATGTTGGCGTTGCGGCGGATGCCGTTCTTGCGGCAGGCGCAGGGGCGGGCGACCTCGCGGCCGTCCACGCTGACCAGCACCCAGCCGCTGTCCTGGCAGGTCTTGCAGGCCGGTTCCATCAGTTCAGCGCTCCGTAGATGCCCTGCTTCTTCAGCTGGTTCTTCATCTTGGCCAGGGCCTTGATCTCGATGCGCCGCACCCCCTCGGGGCTCATCTTCAGCTGCTTGGCGATCTCGCGCAGCTTCTGCGGCTCCTCGCCCTGGAAGCCGTAGCGCAGGCGGATGATCTCGGCCTCGCGGGCGGTCAGCTTCTCGATGTCCTCGCGCACCAGGTCGCGCACCGAGCTGCCGATGAGGATGTCCTGGGGGTCGACGACCGAGTCGTCGGGCAGGAAGGTGGTCAGGCTCGACGAGTTGTCGTCGCTGATGCCCTTGTCCAGCGAGATGATCTCGTCGGGCACGGCCAGCATCACCTTGACCTTCTTCTCGGGGATCTGCAGCGCCTCGGCCAGCTCCTTCTCGCTGGGGTGGCGCTTCAGCTTCTTGCTCAGCTTGAAATAGGCCTTTTTGAAGTTGAGGTAGTCGTTGTAGAAGATGTCGGGCAGCGAGATGATGTTCTGGTTCTTGGAGAGGTAGCGGCGGATCTCGCTGCGCACCCACCACAGGGCGTAGGTGAAGAAGCGGTTCTCGCGCTTGAGGTCGAACTTCTTGAGCGCCTCGATCAGCCCCTTGTTGCCCTCGTTGATCAGGTCGAGGAAGTTGTCGCCCTTGAAGTAGTACTTGAGCGCCTCGCGCACCACCAGCCGCTGGTTGGCGACGATGATGGCGCGGAAGGCCTCCTCGTCGCCGTTCTTGGCGCGGGTGATCAGCTCGCGCTCCTCCTCGGGGCCGAGGATCTTGATCTTCTTGATGCGCTGGAAGTACAGGTTCAGGGAATCCAGCGACTCGCTACTTTTCCTTTTTTTCATCCTGGAAGGGCGCCACCAGGGGCGACTGGAACTTGACCAGGGCGATCTGCCGCTTCTGCTCGAACACGTCCTCGCGGCCGACGAAGAACTCCTTCTTCAGCTCCTCGAGGAACAGGGAGAAGTCGCGCTGCATCTTCTCCATCTTGTCCTTCATGTTGATGATGATCTCGATGCCGGCCAGGTTGACCCCCATCTCGCGCGTCAGGTTGAGGATGAACTCCAGCTTCTTCAGGTCCTCCTCGGCGTACATGCGGGTGTTGCCCTTGCTGCGCGACGGCACCAGCAGCCCCTCGCGCTCGTAGAGGCGCAGGGTCTGCGGGTGGATGTCGTACTTGCTGGCCACCGCCGAGATGAAATAGGTCTTCTCCTTCATCGCCGCAGCTCCTCGCGCGGGTCGTAGGGGGCGACGCGCTCGATCTCCTTGAGCAGCTCGCGCACCTTGAGGTCCTTGGTCGACGGGGGCACGATGCGGATCTCCACGTAGAGGTCGCCGTTCTCGCGGGTCTTGGGGTTGATGATGCCCTTGCCCTTGAGGCGCAGCCGCTGGCCGCAGGCGGTGCCCGGCGGCACCTTGAACAGCGCCGAGCCCTCCAGGGTGGGGATCTCGATCTTGGCGCCCAGCGCCGCCTCGGCGTAGGTCACCGGCAGGGTCATCTCCAGGTCATGGCCGCTGCGGCGGAACACCTTGTGCGGGGCCACGCGGACGGTGATGATCAGGTCGCCCGCCGGGCCGCCGTCGCGGCCGGCGTTGCCCTTGCCGGCGATGCGCACCTTGGAGTCGTTGTCCACGCCGGCGGGGATGCGCACGCGCAGGCGCGAAGTCGTCTCGACGCGGCCGTCGCCGCCGCAGGCGCGGCAGGGGGCACCGGGCAGCACGCCGCTGCCGCCGCAATTGGGGCAGACGCTCCCGAACTTCATGAAGCCCGACTGCTTCTGCACGCGGCCGCGGCCGCCGCAGGCGGGGCAGGTGCTCTGCTTGGAGGCGGCGTCGATGCCCTTGCCCTTGCAGGCGGCGCAGGGCTGCCGGTGGCTCACCTGGATGGTGGTCTCGATGCCGTTGGCCGCGTCCATGAAGCTGAGGTTCATGGAGTAGTGCAGGTCCTCGCCGGGCTCCGGGCCCCGGCGCCCGCCGGGACGGCGGCCGGAGCGGGCGCGCGGCTCGCCCATGTTGCCGAAGATGGTCTCGAAGATGTCGCCGAAGGTGCTGCTGCCGCTGCTGTTGAAGTCGAAGCCCTCGAAGTCGCCGCCGCGGCCGGGCCCGCCGGCGCCGGGGCCGGGGCCGTGGGCGCCCAGCGAGCCGTAGAGGTCGTACTGCTTCTTCTTCTCCGGGTCCTTGAGCGTCTCGTGGGCCTCGTTGATCTCCTTGAAGCGCTGCTCGGCGGTCTTGTCGCCGGGGTTCAGGTCGGGATGGTACTTTCGCGCCAGCTTGCGGTAGGCTTTCTTTATGTCGTTGATGCTGGCGTTGCGGCCGACGCCCAGTATCTCGTAGTAGTCCTTCATGAGGGAAATAGTACATGGGGACGCTAAAAAAATCAATCGGCAGACGGGCTATACTCCCTAAGGTAAAAGGTAAAAGGAAAAAGTAAGAAAAAGGGCGCAACGGCCCGGAAGTGGTAGTGGTAGTGGTAGTGATAGGAAAAGCCATAATGCGAGTTTTCCGGCTCTGCCCCTTTACCTCTCTACCTCTCTACCCCTCTCCTCCTTTGCCGCCGTTTGACGACGCCGGGGGCATCCTCTATAATCGCCCGGGAGGCCGGGACGAAGACATGCTGGATGCCGGGGCGCTGAAGGAACTGGCGGCCGAGGTCGGACGCGACAAGGTGTTCGCCGACCGCGAATTCCGCCTGGCCTATTCCTACGACGCCACCGGGCTGGAGTACCTGCCCGACGCCGTCGTCTTCGCCCGGAGCGAGGACGACGTCGCCGCCGCGGTCCGCTTCTGCCGCCACCGCCGGGTCCCGCTGGTGCCGCGCGGCGCCGGCGTGGGCTACACCGGCGGGGCGCTGGCCGTCCAAGGCGGCGTGGTGCTGGTGTTCACGCGCATGAACCGCCTGCTGCGCCTCGACCGCGAGAGCATGCTGGCCGTGGCCGAGCCGGGCGTGGTCACCGCCGACCTGCAGGCGGAGGCGGAGAAGGCCGGGCTCTTCTATCCCCCCGACCCGGCCAGCCTGAAGACCTCGACCATCGGCGGCAACGTCGCCGAGAACGCCGGCGGCCCGCGCTGCTTCAAGTACGGCGTCACCGCCAACTACGTCCTGGGGCTGGAGGCCTTCCTGATGAGCGGCGAGAAGGTGCGCCTGGGCGCCGAGACGATCAAGAACGTCGCCGGCTACGACCTGAAGTCGCTGATCGTCGGCTCCGAGGGGACGCTGGCCGTGGTGACCCGCGCCACCCTGCGCCTCATCCCGCTGCCGCCCGTGCGCCGGCTGTTCCGCGTCGACTTCGCCGGCCTGGCCGACGGCGCCCGCTTCGTGCAGCGCGTCATCCAGGCCCATGTCCAGCCGTCGGTGCTCGAATTTCTGGACCGCAGCTCGCTGCAGGCCGTCTACGCCTATCAGGGCCTGCCGCTCGACGACCGGCTGCGCGCCGCGGTGCTGGTCGAGATCGACGGCAGCCCGGCCGAGGCGGCCGAGCGCGAGGCGCTGCTGGAGAGCGTGGTCGCCGCCGTGCGGCCGCTGCAGCGCCGGCGGGCGGAGAGCGCCGCCGAGCAGGAGGAGCTCTGGGAGACGCGGCGCGCCGTCTCGCCGGCCATCGCCAAGCTGAAGCCGCGGAAGATCAACGAGGACATCGTCGTCCCCGCCGGCCGCATCCCCGAGACGGTGGAGTTCATCGCCGCGCTCGGGGCCGAGCTCGGGTTGTGCATCGTCCTCTTCGGCCACTTCGGCGACGGCAACATCCACACCAACCTGATGGTCGACCCCGCCGACGCCGGCGAGATGCGCCGGGTCGACGTCGCCCTGGACCGCATCTTCCGCCGCGTGGTCGAGTCCGGCGGCACCATCTCGGGGGAGCACGGCATCGGCCTGAGCAAGAAGCCCTTCATGGGCTACCAGTTCGGCCCGGCCGAGCTGGAGCTGCTGCGCCGCGTCAAGCAGGCCTTCGATCCGGAAGGGCTGCTCAATCCCGGGAAGATCTTTTAAAGCGGACTCAGTGACAAGTGACCAGTGACAAGTGACAAGGAAGAAACGGCATTAGGTCGCGCAATTGCTGCTTCTCGTCACTCGTCACTGGTTACTCGTTACTGAGATCGCTCTTCAAGTGGATGAACCTTTTCCCGTCCGGATTCGTTATATTTTCCTAGAGAGGAAAAATCATGATGAAAAAAGCATTGTTTCCCTTCCTGGCCGCGGCGCTGCTGGCCTTCGGCGCCTGCGACGCCAGCGTCAACCGCAGCCAGTCGCTCGCCGACGGCGGCCGCAGCAGCGGCATGAGCTCGGTCAACGGCAGCATCCGCGTCGGCGCCGGCTGCACGGTGGACGGCGGCTGCAGCACCGTCAACGGCCGCGTCGAGGTCGGCGACGACTCGAGCGTCGCCGAGGTGGAGACGGTCAACGGCCGCGTCGTGCTCGGCCGCAACGTCCGCGTGCGCGGCGAAGCCGCCACGGTCAACGGCTCGGTCTCCGTCGGCGCCGGCAGCCAGGTGGCCGGGGACGTGACCACGGTCAACGGCGGCATCGAGCTGGACAACGCCCGGGTCGGCCGCGACCTGCAGACGGTCAACGGCGACGTGCTCCTGCGCAACGGCAGCGTCGTGAACGGCGCCGTCGTCATCAAGGGCCAGCACGGCTTCTTCTCCGGCATCCACCGCCTGGAGATCCGCCTCGAGGGCGCCTCGCGGGTCGAGGGCGGCATCGACGTGCGCGACCCCGACAGCGAGGTGACGGTCTTCATCGGCCGCGGCTCGGAAGTCAGGGGCGAGATCCGCAACGCCAAGGTGATAAAGGAATAGTGACGCGTGACGAGTAACGAGTGACAAGGAGCCGCACGGAATCGAGCGAATGCGGTTTACTTGTCACTCGTCACTTGTTACTTGTCACTGAGAACGAGATCTAGATTGTTTGTCCTATCCTGCGAACAGCGTATGGGTTGAGTATCCCGGGTCCGAGGTGAGGTTCACCCCCAGCTTGCGCAGCCCCGCCTCGTCGCCCGGCGTGGGCATGTGGGTGATGTGCACCTCGCAGTTGCGCAGCTCGGCGAGCTTGTCGACGGCGGCCTGGGCGGCGGGGTTGGCGCTGGCGCTGATGCCCAGGGCGATCAGCGTCTCGTCGAGGTTCAGGCTCATCTCGCGCCCCTTCAGCACGTCCTTCTTCAGCCGGCCCAGCGACTCGGTGATGCTCGGCGGCATCAGGTGCATGCCGTCGGGGATGCCGGCCAGCCTCTTGGCGGCGTTGAGGATCAGGCTGGAGGCGGCGTGCATCAGCGGCGAGTTCTTGCCGGTGACGATCGTGCCGTCGGCCAGCTCGACGGCGGCGCCGACGAAGATGCCGGCGTGGCCCTTGCCGCGCTGCTGGGCCTCGGCGGCCGCCTGCCGGGCCGGGACGACGACGCGGCGGTCCTCCTCCGTCACGCCCAGGTTCTCCATGAATAGCCGCAGCCGCTCCACCGTGTCCCTGTCGACCACGCCCATGGCGTACTCGCACTGGTAGCGGAAGCAGCGGCGGATCACCTCCTGGGTGGCCGCCGCCCGCACCGCGGCGTCGTCGAAGATGCCGAAGCCGGCGCGGTTGACGCCCATGTCGGTGGGCGAGCGGTAGAGCAGCGGGTTGCCGGCGATCTTCTCCAGGATGCGCCGCAGCAGCGGGAAGGCCTCGATGTCGCGGTTGTAGTTGACCGCCTTGACGTCGTGGGCCTCGAGGTGGAAGTGGTCGATGAGGTTGATGTCCTTGAGGTCGGCGGTGGCCGCCTCGTAGGCCACGTTCACCGGGTGGTCCAGCGGCAGGTTCCAGATGGGGAAGGTCTCGAACTTGGCGTAGCCCGAGCGCAGGCCGCGGCGGTGGTCGTGGTACAGCTGCGACAGGCAGGTGGCCAGCTTCCCCGACCCGGGGCCCGGGCCGGTGACCACCACGATGGGCTTGGCCGTCTCGATGTGCTCGTTGGCGCCGTAGCCCTCCTCGCTGACGATGGTGTCGATCTCGGTGGGGTAGCCCTTGGTGAAGCGGTGGGTGTAGACGCGGATGCCGCGGCGCTCCAGCTTGTTCTTGAAGGCCGTGGCGGCGACCTGGCCCTCGTAGCGGGTGATGACCACCGCGCGCAGGGTGATGCCCCAGGTCGCCAGGTCGTCGATCAGCTTGAGGGCGTCGACGTCGTAGGTGATGCCGAAGTCGGCGCGCACCTTCTTGCGCTCGATGTCGCCGGCGAAGATGCACAGCAGGACGTCGGTCTGCTCGCGCAGCCCCTGCAGCAGGCGCATCTTGACGTTGGCGTCGAAGCCGGGCAGGACGCGGGCGGCGTGGTAGTCGTAGAGCAGCTTGCCGCCGAACTCCAGGTAGAGCTTGTCGCCGAAGGTGCGCACCCGCTCCAGGATGGCCGCCGACTGCTCGCGCAGGTACTTCTCGTTGTCGAAGCCGATCGCCTTGGCCATGAGGCTTCCCGGTTCCGGGTCCCGGGGCCTACTTGTCCAGGGCGATGGCCTGGGCGAACACCTGGACCATCTTGGCGAACTCCTCGAACTTGTCGAAGGAGAGGTTGATCCCCTTCTTGGTCGGCGCCCACTCGCCCGACTCGGCCTGGAACCAGGTGCGCACGCTGAAGTATTTCTTGCCCTTGAAGGTCGAGATGGAGAAGATGAGCTTCTGGGTGGCGTTCATCTCCATGAAGCCCACGTTCAGCGCCTCGTCGTTCTCCTTGATGAACTCGGGCTCCTGCAGGTCCATCTGCTTCCGCACCGCCTTTTTCAACTCGCTGAAATCCATGTTGTTCTCCTGGTTGCCTTTTATTTTTCCTTGAGGTTCTGCTCGAAGAATTCCGCCGCCTTCTTTTTCTTGGCCTGCTCCAGGGACTTGGCCTGGGCGAAGCGCTCCTCGACCGCCTCCTTCTTCTGCTTTTCCTTGCTCAGCATGTCCTCGAAGGAGGAGTGGACCTTTTTCTCGCTGCGCCGGTGCTGCACCACCTGCTTCGTCTCGACGTCGACCCACAGGCTGGCGTGGCAGGCGGGGCAAAGGACCTCGATGATCGTGGCCATGGGCCGATTGTAGTACATCGTGGGCAGGATTTCAATGGGCGGCAGCGTCGCCGGCGGAAGCCCCGGCGGCCATTCAAACCTGATCGCGAGGCAGGCAAAGCCTCGCGGATCAGGGTGACAGTTCCGCCGCCGGGGCGAAGTCCCGTCGGCCAGTCAATCTCCGACCGCGAGGCAGGAAAGGCCCCACGGATCGGAGTGTAAGTTCCCCCGCCGGCGAAGTCCCGTCGGCCAGTCAATCTCCGACCGCGAGGCAGGAAAGGCCTCGCGGGTCGGGGTGGTAGCGTCGCCGGCGGGAGCGGTTGACTTGCCCGGTGAATTGCGGCAAAATAGGCGCAAATGGCCGATCCCAAGGAAGGAATGCGCCCCGTCGTCCGCTTCGCCCCGTCGCCGACCGGCTACCTGCACGTCGGCGGCGCCCGCACCGCCCTGTTCAACTTCCTCTTCGCCCGCCACGCCGGCGGCACCTTCATCCTGCGCATCGAGGACACCGACCAGAAGCGCTACCAGGCCGCGGCGCTGGACGAGATCTTCGCCAGCCTGCGCTGGCTGGGGCTCGACTGGGACGAGGGGCCCGAGGTCGGCGGCCCCCACGGCCCCTATTTCCAGTCGCAGCGCACCGCCCTCTACCGCGAGCACGCCGAACGGCTGCTGGCGGCGGGGGTGGCCTACCGCTGCTTCTGCAGCGAGGAGCGGCTGGCGCGGCTGCGCCAGGAGCAGGAGCAGGCCAAGATGGCCAACGGCCTGGGCTACGACCGCCACTGCCGGGCGCTGCCTGCCGGCGACGTCGAGCGGCTGCTGGCCGCCGGCGCGCCGCACGTCGTGCGCCTGAAGGTCCCCGACGGCCGCACGGTGGCCTTCCACGACCTGATCCGCGGCGACATCGCCTACGCCAGCGCCGAGCTCGACGACCTGGTGCTGCTGAAGTCGGACGGCTTCCCGACCTACCACCTGGCCAACGTGGTCGACGACCGCCTGATGGGCGTCACCCACGTGCTGCGCGGCGACGAGTGGATCGCCTCCACGCCCAAGCACATACTGATCTACGAGGCCTTCGGCTGGACGCCGCCCGTCTTCGCCCACATGCCGGTGATCCTGGCCCCCGACGGCGGCAAACTCTCCAAGCGCCGCGGCGCCGCCTCGGTCATGGACTACCAGCGCGCCGGCTTCCTGAGCGAGGCGCTGCGCAATTTCCTGGCGCTGCTCGGCTGGGCGCCGGACCTCATTCATTGCAACGATTGGCCCACAGGCCTGGTTCCCGCGTACCTCAAGACCCTGTATAGCGGTGACCCGTTCTTCAAAATCACCATTGCCTGGTTCCCGCGTACTTTGAAAGCACTCCTGCGACCCTCTCGAATACCTCGGAAGGAGATCCCTCGGCATCGATTCCGACAATCAGGCCCTTGTCCGTATACCAGCGGACGAGTGGCTCGGTCTGGGCCTTGTAGGCCACCAGCCTTGTCTTCACTGCTTCGGGCTCGTC
>DAHVOV010000389.1 GCA_027318645.1 Candidatus Aminicenantota bacterium | reverse complement strand
GGGTGAGGACCACGGCGTCCAGCACGGTGATCCCCAGGCGCCGCAGCCTCCGCTTCAGCTTGGGCCAGCGGTATGACGGGCTGGTGTCGACCAGGACGTGCCGCCCTTCCCGGGAGACCAGGAAGACGTTGCTGCGGCCGGCCAGCAGGCGGGCGACCTCCGTGCCGCGCGCCGTGCGCCATGAGCGCATCGCTTCAGGCTTCCAGCAGTGCGGAGCGGCTGAACAGGATCCGCGGACCCGGTGCGGCAGCAAAGCCGATGCGGCGCGCCGTCTCGAGCGCTGCCGCGAACTCGCCGCGCGTAACATGAAATCCCGGTTCGGCCACGAGCGCGCGGCGGCCGGGCTTGAGCAGCGAGCGCAGCTCACCCAGGAAGCGGGCCGGATCGGGGACCTCGTGCAGGACGTGGAAGACCAGGGCGAAATCGAACGCCTCCCCGGCACCGATGGCATCGGCGCGGATCGCCCGGAAGGTGACCCGTCCCTCCAGCCCGGCCAGGGCCAGCTTCTGCCGCGCCTTCTCGAGCATTCCCGGCTGCAGGTCGACGGCGGTCACATGCCCCGCGGTACCGACCCTGCGCGCCAGCTCCAGGGTGAAGAAGCCCGGCCCGCAGCCGAAGTCGAGAACGCTCATGCCCTCGCTCACATAGGGGCGCAGAATGCGCGCCGGGTTCTCATAGAGCCGGCGCAGCGGGTGGTCGAGCATTCCTGCCCTCTCCACCGGGCAGACTCGATGCGTTCGCCCTTCGCTCATGACCTCACCTCCATGTCATCTCAGGCAGCGCGGCGGGCGGTGCCGGCGGCCGTGAAAGGCGGCGCACAGCAGGCACTCGCCATGGAGCGTGCACGCCTTGGGGCATGGGCACTCGCTGAAGCCGCGGGCCTGCGGCGTGGCCGGCGTGCCCGGCGGCACGTCCGCCAGGTTCGCCTCGGCCTTCCGGCGCTTCCTGTCCTTCCGTTCCATGAGCCGGTATTGTCCGCCAGCCGGCGGCGAAAAGCAACCGCCGCGGCTACTTGCGCGCCGACACCTTGATGCTGGCGATGGCGTTCAATGCCGCCTTGATCTCCTCGCGCGACAGCGTCTTTGCCTCCTCGGGGAAGTCGGCCCAGAGGTCGACCGGGACCTTGGCCTCGGCCACGACCTCCACCCGGGTGAACCCGGCCCTGGCCATGGCGGCCAGGTAGTCCTTGCGCTTCAGGGCGCCGCCGATGCAGCCGGTGTAGGCGGCCACCGAGCCCTTGACCTTCTCCGGCAGCTCGCCGTCGAGGACGATGTCGGAGACCATCATGCGGCCGCCCGGCTTCAGCACCCGGTAGACCTCGCTGAACACGCGCTCCTTGTCGGCGGCCAGGTTGATCACGCAGTTGGAGATGACGGCGTCGACCGTGCCCTCCTCGACCGGAAGGTCCTCGATCTCGCCCTGGCGGAACTCGACGTTCTTCAGGCCGCTCTTCCTGGCGTTTTCGCGAGCCAGGCGGATCATCTCATCGGTCATGTCCACGCCGATCACCCGACCGGCGGGGCCGACCTTGCGGGCGGCCAGGAAACAGTCGATGCCCCCGCCCGAGCCCAGGTCGAGCACCGTCTCGCCGGCCTGCAGCGAGGCCAGGGCGACGGGGTTGCCGCAGCCCAGCCCCAGGTTGGCGCCCTCGGGGAGGACAGACAGCTCCTCGGGCGTGTAGCCGACGCTGGCGCTCAGCTCCTCCGCCGACGGCGACGCGCCGCAGCAGCTGGGACCGGAGCAGCCGCACGATCCCGACGCGGCGGCGATCTGCCCGTACTTCTTCTTCACTTCCTTCTGGATGTCGTTATTTTTCATTTCAGTCTCCTCTTTTTCCATTGTCACTGGAACATGCCGCTCAGGACCGGACCCAGCTTCTCCTTGACCATGCCGGCGAGCTCGTCGGCCTTGATCAGGGTCATGCAGCACACCGCCCCGTCCTGCTCCCAGGCGATGAGCGCCAGCTTGTCGCCGGCCTTGATCCCCGCCTTCTCGCGGACCTCCTTGGGCAGGATCATCTGCCCGCGCTCGTCCACGCTCAGCAGCGAAGTCACCTGGCAGCAGCCGCCCGCCTTGTCTCCTTTCTTTGCTGTCATTCGCGTTTCTCCTTAATCTGATTTATCAGTTAATTCTGATTTCACTGAATAGTATAATATCAATCCCAATTCTTGTCAACAGGAACATTTTCGGCCGCGGCTCAGGGAAGGCGGACGACGGCGACGAGCTCGCTCAGGCGCGCGCCGTCGCGCTCCAGGAGAAGGCGGCGCCTGTCTCCCGGCTTCCCGCGCAGGGCACCGATCACCCGGCCCATGGCCGCGCCCGAGACCTCGACCCCGTCCACCGCCAGCAGCCGGTCGCCGGCGCGAACGCCGGCCAGCAGCGGCCTGCCGTCGCGCCGCACCACGCCGGCGACGGTATAGGAGCCGTCCGCCTCCGGGCGCAGGGTCAGCGGGACGATGTCCAGGTCGCGGGCCGCAGGCTCGGGCCCAATGATCCACCAGCTCATCTGCCCGGGAAAGTCGACCTCCAGGCGGCAGCGGGAGATCAGCCCGGCGCCGAGGAAGCCGGCGACCGGCGCGGCCGACTTTTGCGAATACCAGTCGAAGAGCCCCTGGTCGAGCCCCAGCACGGCGACCTCGCCGCTCACGGCCACGGCGCCGAGGGCCAGCGGCGGCATCAGCGCCAGCACGCCCTCGACCTCGAAGGGGAAACCGAAAAAGTTCGTCGAGCCGGCGGCGCCGGTCGCTTGCGGCCGATCGGGAAAGCGGGCGAGCCAGGCGGAGGTGAGCCGGTCGCTCACCCAGGTCCCCGCCGATCCGGTGTCGACGCCGAGGGCGACCTTCTCCCCGGCGACGGCCGCTTCGATCATGAACAGCCCGGTCCCGGGATGGACGCGGCAGGAAACGGCCGCGCCCTTGGGGATCATATCCCCCGGCCGCCCAACGGTCAGCGTCCGCTCCGGGCCGTCGAACACGGCGTGCAGCTTGCGCAGGCAGCGCGGCACCAGGACGCAGTCGGCCTGGATCCCGGGCATGGGGAACCGGCCCGGCCGGACCGAGAGGGTCATCCCCTCGACGTCGAGCTGGACCCCGGCCAGGCGCAGGGCCGGGACCGGGACGCCCGTCTTCCAGGTGCCGTTCGCTGCGGCCGGCATCGCCGCCAGGTCCACACCCAGGTCGCGCGCCAGCGGCTCGCTCAGCGCCATCTCGGTGCCGCCGGTGTCGATCCAGGCGTGGGCGGCGCGCCACGAGCCGTCGGCGCGGCGCAACTCCACGCCGACGATCATGCGGCCGTGGTCGAGCTCCAGTTTCGCCGTCCCCAGCTGAGGCCTCGCCGCCGCCGCGAGAGCCATCGTCATAACCACTGCCGCCAGCAGAACGCTCGTCGCTTTCTTCATGGTTGCGCCTCCGCGCCGGGCCGCGCCGCCGTCAGTATTGCAGGACGCCGGCGTGCATGGTCATCTTCCACTCGTTCCCGACCTTGGCATAGACCTTGCACACCCTCCCCTGCCAGTGATTGGGCGTGCCGTCGCGGGCGACCCACAGCGTGTCGATGTCCACCACGGCGAAGGCGCCGTCCTTCTCCTCGCTGAGGACGATCTTCCTGATCTCCCTCCGGTTATGGACCAGTTCATGGGTGGCGAACAACTCCTGCCAGTTCTTCTTCCAGCGCTCCTTGTTGAACCGGCCCAGCACGAAGACCCAGTCCATGGGATCATGCGACTGGAAGGTCCTGGGCCAGGGCCAGACCATGTCCGGGTGGAACAGCGAGGTCAGCAGCTCGGCGTCCTTCGTGTCCCAGCCCCGCGTCTCGCGGTCTACCATCTCCTTGATCTCGCTCTCTTCCCTGCTCATGGGTTTGATTCCTCCTTGAGCGGGTGGCGGAATGCCCGGGACAGGCCGACGAACCAAAGCGACCAGCCCAGGTGGAAGAAGCGCTGCTTGAGCCCAAGCAGCGTACCCATGATCTCCGGCCAAAAGGCCGTGGCCCCCAGCAGAAACAAGACCAGGACGGCCAGGGCCAGGGGAACGGTGCCGGCCAGGCGCCTCTCCCGGCGCCATAGCATCAAAGCGGCCAGGGGAGACAGGAGCGTCAGGATGGATGGGAGTCCCATCCATAAGTGGAGGCGCAGGGGCAGCGGAAAGAGCGCGGCGCCGGCCAGCGAAGCCGAGAACGCAAGGAGGATCCAGGCCGGTGCGGCGCTGATCCCCCTCGCCCGGCAGGCGCGCGCCAGGCCGATCACGAACAACACGCCCAGCGCGGCGCATGCGAGCAGCCCGGCCATGAACACGTGTTGGGAAGGCGCGCCGATCGCGCCCAGTTCGCTCACCAGCCGCCGCAGGTGGTCGTACTCCCCGTTTAGGAACCCGCACAGGACGAGCGTGGCCCAAAAAATGACGGGAACGATCTCGCCCAGCGCCAGCAGGATTCGCGTCTGCTTCGCCATTCTCTCTCCTCGGAACTGAACTCCCTAGCGGAAATAGCGCACCCCGGCGGCGAAGATCCTCTGGTCGCGGTCGCCCGGGACGTTCTTGTACAGCTCCCTGCCCAGCAGCCGCTCCGAGTGGGCCATCTTGCCGAACACGCGGCCGTCGGGGCTGGTGACGCCCTCGATGGCCAGCATGGAGCCGTTGGGATTGAAGAAGGAGTCGGCGGCGGGCCGGCCGTCGAGGTCGACGTACTGCGTGGCGACCTGCCCCAGGGAGAACAGCAGCTCGAGCGTCGCCGCCGGCGCCGTGAAGCGCCCCTCGGCATGGGCCACCGGCACGACGTGGACGTCGCCGGCCTTGCACAGCGACAGCCAGGGCGACAGGGTCGAGACCACCTTGGTGAGCACCGGCCGGGAGACGAAGCGGCCGATGAGGTTGGCGGCCAGGATCGGCGAGTCCGGAGCCAGGTCGCGGATCTCGCCGTGCGGCAGCAGCCCCAGCTTGACCAGCGCCTGGAAGCCGTTGCAGATGCCCAGCGCCAGGCCGTCGCGCCGCTCCAGCAGCGAGTGGACGGCGGCGCGCAGCCGCGGGTGGCGGAAGGCGGCGGCGATGAACTTCCCCGAGCCGTCGGGCTCGTCGCCGGCGCTGAAGCCGCCGGGGATCATCAGGATCTGCGCGCGGCCCAGCCGCCGCGCCAGCTCGTCGGTGGAGGCCTTGATGTCGGCCGGAGCCAGGTTGCGGAAGACGAAGACGTCGGGGACGGCGCCGGCCGCCTCGAAGGCCCGGGCCACGTCGTACTCGTTGTTCGTGCCCGGGAACACGGTGATGAGCACCCGCGGCCGGACGACGGCGCGCCCGCTGCGCCGCGCCGGGCGCTGGCGGAACAGCGGGCGCTCGAAGCCGGCGGCCCCGTTCGCGGTGTCGGCGGCGCGGGTGGGGAACACGCCCTCCAGGGGCTTTTCCCAGTGCGCGCGCAGGTCGTCCAGCGCCAGCTCCTGGCCGTTGACGCGGATGACCGGCTCGGCCAGGGTCTCGCCCAGCAGGCGGAAGCCGGTGCCGGCGAAGAACGCCGACGTATCCTCGCTCTTGTCCACCTCGAGGAGCAGCGAGCCGATGGCCGGCGTCAGCAGCTCCTCGGCGGCGATCTTGGCGGCGAAGTCGAAGCCCAGGCGGTTGCCGAAGCCCATCTTGGCCAGGGCCTCGGCGAGGCCGCCGGCGTGCAGCGACTGGGCGGCAAGCAGCTTGCCGCGGCGCGCCAGGTCGAAGACGCGGGCGCAGTTGCGCTTGAAGGCGGCCCAGTCGGGCATCTCGCGCTCGTCGCGGGGGAGCGGCAGCAGCACGACGCGGCTGCCCGCCTTCTTGAACTCGGGGGAGAGGACGGCGCGGGCGTCGGCCAGCGCCACGGCGAAGGCCACCAGCGTCGGCGGCACGTCGAGGTCCTTGAACGAGCCCGACATGCTGTCCTTGCCGCCGATGGCCGCCACCCCCAGCTCGCGCTGGGCGGTGAACGCGCCCAGCAGGGCGGCGAAGGGCAGCCCCCAGCGCCGCGGGTCGCGGCCGGGCTTGGGGAAGTACTCCTGCAGCGTCAGGTGGGCGCGGCTGATGTCGCCGCCGCCGGCGGCCAGCCGCGCCAGGGCCTCGATGACGGCGTAGATGCCGCCGTGGAACGGGCTCCAGGCGGAGAGGGCGGGCTGGAAGCCGAAGCTCATCAGCGTGGCGCTGCGCGTCTCGCCGCGCAGCAGCGGCAGCTTGGCGGCCATGGCCTCGACCGGCGTGGCGTAGAAGCGGCCGCCGAAGGGGCAGAGCACGGTGGCGGCGCCGATGGAGGAGTCGAAGAGCTCGCCCAGGCCCTTCTGCGAGCAGACGTTCAGCGCGGCCAGCGCCGCCTTCCAGGCAGCGGCCAGGTCGGGGAGCTTGTCGCCGCCGGGCAGGGCGCGGAAGAAGTCGGCGCTGGCGTCGGGGGCCTCGACGCGGACGGCGGCGCGGCGCCGGGCGCCGCGGCTGTCGAGAAAGTCGCGGGCGATGTCGACGATCGTCTCCCCCCGCCAGCTCAGGCGCAGCCGCGGCTTGGCGCTGACCCGGGCGATGACCGTGGCCTCGAGGTTCTCGGCGGCGGCCAGGGCCTTGAAGCGGCGGACGTCGGCGGCGCGCACCACCACGGCCATGCGCTCCTGCGACTCGGACAGGGCGATCTCGGCGCCGTCGAGGCCGGCGTACTTCTTGGGCACGCGGTCGAGGTCGATCTCCAGGCCCGGCGCCAGCTCGCCGACGGCCACGGCGACGCCGCCGGCGCCGAAGTCGTTGCAGCGCTTGATCAGCCGGGCGGCGCGCGCGTCGCGGAACAGCCGCTGCAGCTTGCGCTCGTTGGGCGGGTTGCCCTTCTGCACCTCGGCGCCGCAGGCGCGCAGCGAGCCCTCGCCGTGGGCCTTGGAGGAGCCGGTGGCGCCGCCGATGCCGTCGCGGCCGGTGCGGCCGCCGACCAGCAGCACGGCGTCGCAGGCGACCGGCTGCAGGCGCACGACGTGGCGCTTGGGCGCGGCGCCGATGACGGCGCCGATCTCCAGCCGCTTGGCCACGTAGCCCGGGTGATAGGCCTCGCTGACCTGGCCGGTGGCCAGCCCCACCTGGTTGCCGTAGGCGCTGTAGCCGGCGGCGGCCTGGGTGGTGATCTTGCGCTGCGGCAGCTTGCCCGGCAGGGTGGCGCCCAGCGCCTGGCGCGGGTCGCCGCTGCCGGTGACGCGCATGGCCTGGTAGACGAAGGCCCGCCCCGAGAGCGGGTCGCGGATGGCGCCGCCCAGGCAGGTGGCGGCGCCGCCGAAGGGCTCGATCTCGGTGGGGTGGTTGTGCGTCTCGTTCTTGAACAGGACCAGCCACTCCTCCTCGCGGCCGTCGACGTCGACCATGGCCCGGACCGTGCAGGCGTTCACCTCGTCGGAGAAATCGACGTCGGCCAGCCGGCCCTGGGCGCGCTGCTCGCGCATGGCCAGCAGCGCCAGGTCCATCAGGCACAGGTCGACGGCCGGCCCGCGGCGGTAGAGCGCGCGGCGCGCCTCCTGGCAGCGCTCGTAGGCCCGGCGCAGCGGCTCGGCCCAGGCGCCGGGCGAGATGTCGACGCTCTCGATGGCGGTGTGGAAGGTGGTGTGCCGGCAGTGGTCCGACCAGTAGGTGTCGAGCAGGCGCACCTCGGCCAGGCTCGGGTCGCGGCGCTCGCGCTGGCGGAAATGGGCCTGGCAGTGGCGCAGGTCGGCCGCGTCCATGGCCAGCCCCAGCTTCTCCGCCAGCAGGCGCAGCTGCTCGTCGTTCATGCCCATGAAGCCCTTCAGCACCGGCACGGCCGCCGGCGTTTCCGGCCGCGGGGACAGGGCGCGCGGCTTGGCCATGGCCGCCTCGCGCGAGTCCACCGGGTTGATGAGATAGCGCTTGACCGCTTCCAGCTCCTCCGGCGCCAGGACCCCACGCAGGACCACGACGCGGGCGGAGGCCACCTCGGGGCGGCGGTTGGGGAAGAGCAGCTGCAGGCACTGCACCGCCGAGTCGGCGCGCTGGTCGTACTGCCCGGGCAGGTACTCGACGGCGAAGGCGGTCTCCCCCGCCGGCAGGGGAAGCTTCTCCTGGCGCACCTCGTCCAGCGGCGGCTCGGAAAAGACGGAAACGCAGGCCCGCTGCCACTCGCCGGCCTGCAGGCCGCAGACGTCGTAGCGGCTGAGCAGGCGCGCGCCCTCCAGCGCCTTCAGGCCCAGGTGGTCGCGCAGGTCGGCCAGCAGCGCCTGGGCCTCGCCGTCGAAACCGGGCTTTTTCTCGACGAACACGCGGCGGATCATGGCCATGCTCCCCCTCCTTGGCTAGGGCGCCTCAGGCGCCCCGGCGGCGCTCTCCCCGGCCCCGGGCGCCGCGGGAACCGCCTCGCCGGGAACGGGCAGGGACAACAGGTCGGACAGGACCTTCCCCCAGGCGGCGCCGCGGGCCTGGTCGCGCAGGTAGAGGACGTCGGGGCGCAGCTGCGGCAGGAACTGCGGGTAGCGCCCCAGGTACTCGCGCAGGGACGCGGCCAGGGCGGCCAGCCGCGCGGCCCCCACCCGGCCGTCGGCCCCGCGCAGCAGCAGGCGGCCGTGCTCGCGGAAGTACTCGGCGACGAAGAAATAGACCCCCTCGTCGCCGCGGGCGCACAGGATCTCGAACGAGCCCTCCGACACCCCCTGGTCGCCGTGGTGCAGGTAGGCGATGAAGGTGCGCGCCTCGACCGGGGTCAGGGTCTTCTTGAAGACCTTCAGCGTGACCTGGAACAGCTCGGAGCCGCGGCCGCCGCGCAGGAAGCGCGGCAGCATGGCCATCAGGGTGCTGCTTTCCTTTATGCGCTCGATGGCCTGGGAGATGGTCTCCTGCAGCTGCGGCTTGCGGATCTTCTTCAGCGCCGCGGCCAGGATGTCCAGCGCGCGGCGGTCGCTGTAGCGGGCGATGCTGAGGATGGCCTGCTCGCGCAGCAGGTCGTCCTCGCCCAGCTCGATGACCTTCTGCAGCGGCAGCAGGAAGGCGTCGCTGCGGATGTAGCCGGCCATGCGCACCAGGTCGATGCGGGTGGCGATGCTGACGGCGCGGCCGGTGATGTAGTGGACGATGGCGTTCTCGGTGGTCCGCCCGCCCTGGCGCACCAGCTCCTCCAGGCGCAGGCGGAAGACCAGGCCGCCGCCGCCGGTGCGGCGCACGAGGTCGTCGATCTGCTGCAGGACCGAGTCGATCGTCGCCAGGGCCATGGCCCCGCCTAGCGCCCCCGCCGGAAGCGCCGGAAGATGTCCCGGGCGCCGGACAGCATGTCCGCCATGGAGAAGGCGCGCTCGAGCTCGGCGGCCGTGCAGGCGGCGGCGATCTCGGGGTCGGCCATGACCAGTTCGCGGAAGCTGCGCTTCTCCTGCCAGGCGCGCATGGCCTGGGCCTGGACCAGCTCATAGGCCCGCTGGCGGGCCATGCCCTTGCCGGCCAGCAGGGTGAGCACCTTCTGGGAGAAGTACACCCCCTGGGTCAGCTCCAGGTTGCGGCGGACGTTCTCCGGGTAGACGACCAGGTGACGCAGCACGTCGGTCAGGTCGTCGAGCAGGAACACCGCCAGGTGGAACGAGTCGGGGAAGATCACCCGCTCGGCCGAGGAATGGGAGATGTCGCGCTCGTGCCAGAGGACGTTGTTCTCCAGCGCCACCGCCAGGTTGGCGCGTAGGACGCGCGCCAGCCCGGAAACGCGCTCGCAGCGCACGGGGTTGCGCTTGTGCGGCATGGAGGAGGAGCCCTTCTGGCCGCGGGTGAAGGGCTCCTCGGCCTCCAGGACCTCGGTCCGCTGCAGGTGGCGGATCTCGACGGCGATCTTCTCCAGGGTGGTGCCCAGCAGCGCCAGCGCCGCCATGACCTCGGCGTGGCGGTCGCGCTGGATGACCTGCGAGGAGGCCTTGCAGGGGCGCAGGCCCAGCCGGCGCAGCGCCCGCGCCTCGCCGCGGGCCGGGAAGTGGATGTAGGTGCCCACCGAGCCCGAGACCTTGCCCACCGCCGTGGCCTGGCGGGCGGCCTCCAGCCGGCGCAGGCCGCGCTCCATCTCCTCGTGCCAGATCAGGAACTTGCAGCCGAAGGCGATGGGCTCGGCGTGCACGCCGTGGGTGCGGCCGATGGCCGGCAGGTCACGGTAGGCGAAGGCCTTGTCCAGCAGGACCTTCCTCAGCGTGCGGCAGCGGGCGATGACCTCGCGCAGCGATTCCTGGATGAGCAGCGACAGGGCGGTGTCGACCACGTCGTAGGAGGTGATCCCCTTGTGGACGTAGGCCGAGTCGGGCCCGATCGACTCCTCCACCGAGGTCAGGAAGGCGATGACGTCGTGCTTGACCTTCTTCTCGATCTCGTGGATGCGCCCGACGTCGAAGGCGGCGCGGGAGCGGATGCGCTTCAGGCTGGCGGCCGGCACCTGCCCCATCTCGGCCCAGGCCTCGGTGACCGCCAGCTCGACCTCGAGCCACTTGCGGTACTTGTTCTCCTCGCTCCAGATGCGGGCGATCGCCTCCGCTTCGTATCGCTCGACCACGTGCGCCTCCTTGGTCCGGATTATAGCAACAAATCGGGCCAAAGTACACGCGCGTCAAGGCCGCCCGTTCACGCCCCCCCATGGGGCGGCCAGAGGGGCCCAAACGGAAAATATCCGTCTTATCGGCTTTAAAGGCCGGAAATACGCCCCTTCCCCGGGGTCACCAGCGCAGCGAAAGGCAGCTCAGCCCGCCGTCCAGCTTGCGGAACTCCGACACGTCCAGGGCCAGCGTCCCGCAGCCGGCCGCCTCGACGGCGCGGCGCGCGGCAGGGAACCCGGCCGGGACCAGCACCCGGCCGTTGACCCAGAGCGAGTTGGCGGCGTACTCCTCGCCGGCGGGCACGGGGATGACGCGGAAGCGGGAGAAGGCCGGCTCATGGACGAGCTCGCCGGTGGCCAGCAGCCGGCCATCTTCGAGATAGGAGACGCCGGTCTTGAGGTGCAGGATGGCGCCGAGGGGGACGGTCACCACCTCGTAGCCGTGACGGCCGAGGAAGGCGCCCAGCTGCCGCGCCCCCTCGCGGTTGGTCCGCCCCGACAGTCCGACGAAGAACTGCCCGCCGGCGCGCATGACGTCGCCGCCCTCCAGGGTGCCGGGAGGAGCGATGGCGTCCAGGCGCGGGAAAAAGCCCGCCAGGGCCTGGGCCACGCTCCGCTCCTCGCCCTGGCGGCTGGGGGCGCCGGGGAGGTCGACGACCGCCGCCTCCGGGCACACCACCGCCGTGTCCTCGACGAAGACCGAATCGGGAAAGGCCTCGTCGGCCTCGAGCACGGTCACATCCAGGCCGCAGTCCCGCAGCGCCTCGACGTAGGCGGCGTGCTGCTCCAGCGCCCGGCCGATGTCGGGCGGCCCCAGGCCGGCGCTGGAGAGGCCGCGGACCATGCCGCGGCAGGGTCGGCGGACCAGGGCGTTGGTGAATCGCATCATGGACCCCTCCTGGACGTGAAGACACCTTGTAGCATGAGAGGCCGGCAGATGCAACCAATTACCCATGCTCTCAGGGTTAGAGAAAGATAGAGAGGTAGAGGGGTAAAGTAAGAAAAACGGCGATGAGTTCGATCCAATGCTGTTGCTTTCCCACTCTACCCCTTTACCTCTCTACCCCTTTACCTCGTTTTATCCCTGCTGCTCGCCGTACGCCGAGTTCCGCCATCTTGGCCTGTTGACAGCCTCGCCATCCTGTTGTACACTTCCTGCCTGACATGAACGCGAATTTGATCTTCCCGGCCTGCATGATAATGCCCGGCCCGGGCCTGGCGCTCTAACCGCAAGGGCGCCGGTCCGGGACACCCCATCTTTCCGTTTCCGCAAAAACCCATG
>DAHVOV010000036.1 GCA_027318645.1 Candidatus Aminicenantota bacterium | reverse complement strand
AAACCAGAAGCTATAGTGACATGTGACAAGTGACGAGTGACGAGGAACCGCAAAATAAGGAGCTCAGGATCATTGCTTCCGCACCCCCACGATCCTGAATGCGTTGATTTCGCCGGTTCTATATAACGAGGAACCAGTAATGACGGACTTCGATCATCGATATAATAAATAGAATTTTTCTCTTTCTTGTCACTTGTCACTCGTCACTTGTCACTGAGCTCGGAGAGTTCTACCAGGGGCGGAAATCCCTTCTCAGGTCGGGCAATTGCGGCTTCCAGGTACGGTGATGGAACTCGGCGGTGCGGGGATCGAAGATGTAATCCTCCTGCCAGCGCTCATAATTGTCGAGCGTCTCGTGGACGGCGGCGGCGATGGCCCGCACTTCCTCCTCGCTGAGGATGGGGTGCAGCGAGATGCGCACCCAGCCCGGCTTGTCCGACAGGTCGCCGTGGTTGATCTTCTCGGTGATGTGCTTCGACTGCTCGCGCCTGACGTGCAGCAGGATGTGGCCGTAGGTGCCGGCGCAGGAGCAGCCGCCGCGGGTCTGGATGCCGAAGCGGTCGTTGAGCAGGCGCACGATCAGGTTGTGGTGGCGGTGCAGGGAATAGAAGGAGACGATGCCCAGGCGGTTCATCTGCGCCGGCTCCAGGACCTGCACGCCGGGGTGCTCGGCCAGCCCCTTCAGCAACAGCTCCTTCAGCTCCTCCTCCCGGGCCAGCATGGCCGTGACGCCCATGTCCTCCTTCAGCTGGATGGCCAGGGCGGCGCGGATGGCCTGCAGGAAGCCGGGCGTGCCGCCGTCCTCGCGCACCTCGATGTCGTCGTAATAGCGCTGCTCGCCCCAGGGATTGGTCCACAGAACCGTGCCGCCGCCGGGGTGGTCGGGGACGCGGCTGTGGTACAGCTCCTTGGTGAGCAGCATCACCCCCGAGGAGCCCGGGCCACCCAGGAACTTGTGCGGCGAGAAAAAGACCGCGTCGAGGCGCTGCTCGGGGTTGGCCGGGTGCATGTCGATGGCCACGTAGGGGGCGGCGGCGGCGAAGTCGATGAAACAGTAGCCGCCGTGGCGGTGCATGATCTCCGCCATCTGGTGGTAGGGGGTGTGGATGCCGGTGACGTTGGAGCAGGCGGTGAAGGAGCCGATCTTCAGGTCGCGGTCCTGGTGGCGGCGCAGGATCTGATCCAGGTGGTCCAGGTCGGGCAGGCCGTCGGCACTGCGGCGGACGATCTCGACCTTGCAGCAGCACTCGTTCCAGGTCGTGTGGTTGGAGTGGTGCTCCATGTGGGTGATGACCACCAGCGGCTTCTTGCGGCCGCGGCCGGGCAGGCGGCCGCAGTACTGGTCGGGGATGCGCAGCCCCAGGAGACGCTGAAGCTTGTTGATGACGGCGGTCATGCCGAAGCCGGAGAAGAAGATGGCGTCGTCGTCGCCGGCGTGCACGTGGCGCTTGATGACCTGCTGCGCCTGGTGGTAAGCGGCGGTCATGCGCGTGCCGGTCACCGTGGTCTCGGTGTGGGTGTTGCCGACGAAGGGCCCCAGGACGTTGGACACGTACTCCTCGATGGGGCGGTACAGCCGGCCGCTGGCTGTCCAGTCGGCGTAAATGATGCGCTTTTCGCCGTAGGGGGTGGCGAACGGCTGGTCGATGCCGATCACCTGGCTTCGATAGGGGCTGAAGTCCTTCACGCGCACCTCTCTGTCCGATTTTCCCATATTTTACGGCATTGTCCGCCGGCAGTCAAGCGCGAGCCGGCGGGAGCGGGAAGCGATTTCAGAGCCATCCAGTGATCGTGATAGTGGTAGTGGTAGTAGAGAGCAATCCAAGTCCATCCAAGATTCCGAAAAAAAATCGGTTCTTGCTGGGGACTACCACTATCACTACCACTACCACTTCGCCCTCATGCTCTATTGACTTCCCGGCTGCTGTTCTCTACCATCCGGCCATGGGAAAATCGCTGACCAAGGGATCATTCTGCCTGCTGCTGATCGCCTTCGCCATGGCCGGCTGCCAGCCGCGGGTGACCCCCGCCGACCTAGTGCTGCGCAACGGGCGGTTGTACACCGTGGACGGCGCCATGCCCTGGGCGGCCGCCGCCGCCGTCCGCAACGGGCGCTTCGTCTACGTCGGCGACGATGCCGGTGCGGCCCGCTACATCGGCGGCGCCACGCGCGTGATCGACCTGGGGGGCCGCCTGGCCCTGCCCGGGTTCATCGACAGCCATGCCCATCCCATCAGCTCCTATAAGCACTTCTTCGAGATCGACCTCAGCGGCTGCCGCGGCGGCGACGACTGCCAGCGGAAGGTCGCCGCGTACGCCAAGGCCCACCCCGAGGCGCCCTTCATCCGCGGCCGCGGCTGGAGCAACACCGACTTTCCCAAGACCGGCCCCGACAAGCGGCTCCTCGACGCCGTCGTGCCCGACCGGCCGGCGGCCCTCGCCTCCGAGGACGGCCATTCCAAATGGGTGAACTCGCGCGCCCTGGCACTCGCCGGCGTGACCCGGGCCACCCGCGACCCGGCCGGCGGCGTCATCGAGCGCGACCCGCGCAGCGGCGAGCCGACCGGGACGCTGCGCGAGGCCGCGGCCGACCTGGTGGCCGGGCTCTTCCCCGCTCCCGGGCTGGAGGAGCTGAAACAGGGGCTGGAGGCCTACCAGGACATGGCCCTGGCCTGCGGCATCACCACCGTCCACGACGCCAGCCTGGACGCCGAGAGCAGCGATACCCAGGCCTACCGCGAGCTCGAGGGGACGGGGCGCCTGCGCCTGCGCGTGCGCGCCTCGCTCTATGTCGATCCGCGGAAGGGGACCGCCCAGCTCGCCGCCCTCGAGCACGAGCGCGTGCGCAACGCCGGCCGCCTGTTCCAGACCCGGGCCGCCAAGCTGTTCGCCGACGGGGTGGTGGAGGGCAGCACCGCGTACCTGCTGGAGCCCTACCGCCACCTCCCCGGCAGCCGCGGCGAGCCGGTCTGGAGCGCCGATGCCCTGGACCGCATGTGCGTCGAGCTGGACCGCCGCCTGTGGCAGATCCACATCCATGCCATCGGCGACGCCGCCGTGCGCTCCTGCCTCGACGCCCTCGCGGCTGCCCGGCAGGCGAACGGCCGGCGCGACGCGCGCCACCTGCTCACCCATCTGCAGCTGGTCGAGGCCGGCGACGTCGCCCGCTTCGCCTCCCTGGGGGTGATCGCAGTCGTCCAGCCATTCTGGTTCAGCAAGGACGCGTATTACCGCGACATCCAGGTGCCGTACCTGGGCCAAGAGCGAGCCGACCGCGAATATCCCATGGCCGGCTTCCTGCGCGCCGGCGTCAAGGCGGCTTCGTCCAGCGATTTTCCGGTCACCGTGCCCTGCGATCCGCTGCGGGGGATCCAGACCGGCGTCACCCGCACCGAGATCGGCAGCACCGGGCCCGACGAGGTTCTCTGGCCCGAGGAGCGCGCCGACCTGGAGCAGATGATCGCCAGCTTCACCATCCACGGCGCGTTCGCCAACTTCCTCGAGGACGTCACCGGCTCCATCGCGGCGGGCAAGTCGGCCGACCTGATCGTGCTCGACAAGGACCTGTTCAGGATCCCCGCGACCGATATCGCCTCGGCGAAAGTGCTTTTAACCTTGTTCGAGGGAGAGGTGGTTCATTCCTCGGGTGTTTTCAAGAACTGATCCGTAATGGTGTGTCCCCTGAGTGTGACAAACCCGAGTGACAAGTGACGAGTGACAAGTGACAAGCAAGAGAAGCGAGATCGATGAATGCGGTTCCTCGTCACTCGTTACTTGTTACTTGTCACAGTAGTCCCAAGTTCATTTTCCGTACGTCATGTGCCGTCTACCGTTCGCCAAGTTCTGAAAGCCCTGACGGGGTCCTTGGTGTTACCAGGATGTCGTAGAACACCCGCCACTTGCGCTCCATGGAGGCACCGGGGCCGGCGACCCTGTCGACGTAGGCGCGCACGATCTCCTCTCCCAGGGTGTAGTTGATGACGTAGCTGCGGTAGGTCTCGGTGAATTGCAGCGATTTTTCCGCCTGCTCCGGCGTCTCCAGGCCGTAGCGTTCCAGCCAGCGCCGCGCTTCCTCGCGGGTCATGGCGCCGTCCAGGAGGGCGCGGGACGCCTGGTTGCCGGCCAGGCCCAGCCGCTCGGTCAGCTTATCCACGCGTGCCAGGCGTTCGGCCTTTTCCGGGTCCAGGCCGGCCAGGGGATAGAGGACCTTCTTCTCGAACTCCAGGCGCTCGTCGCCGGGAAAAAGC
>DAHVOV010000334.1 GCA_027318645.1 Candidatus Aminicenantota bacterium | reverse complement strand
CGCCGGCTGGGTCGCCGGCCCCTGGAGAAGGGGATCGCCCTGCTGTTCGCCCTGGCCGTCCTGCTGTGGCTGCAGGGGAACGTCCTGCTCTGGAACTACGGCCCCCTGGACGGGCGCGCCATTCCCTGGGGAGCGATGCGGCCCCTGGGATTCATCGACCTGGGCCTGTGGATCGCCGTGCTGGCGGCGGCGTTCCTGTTCTCGTCCCGCGTCGTGCGCCACGCCAGGACGGTCTCCTGGTTCCTGATCCTCATCCAGTTCGGCTACGGCGCGGCGCTGTTCGTCCGCCAGGGCGAGAGGCCCAGTTTTCAGCGCTACACCGTGGACACGGCGAACAAATTCTCCTTTTCCAAGCAGCGCAATGCGATCATCATCGTCCTCGATTCCTTCCCGTCCGACGTGTTCGCCGAGATCGTCCGCGAAAACCCCGACCTGGCCGCCTCCTTCGACGGCTTCACCTTCTACCGCAATTCCCTCGGCGGATATGCGGCGACCGAGCTGTCCGTCGCCCTGCTGCTGACCGGCAGGTTCTACGACAACTCCCTCCCCTTCGAGCCGTGGAAGCGCGAGGCGTACATGGGGAACTCGATCCCGCGGGTCCTGCTCTCCGCCGGCTGGCGCGTCGACGTTTTTCCCAAGGTCAGCTACAGCCTATATTATTCCGACCAGGTCGCCTCGAATTTCGTGCCGGGCGTGCCGCTGGCCGAGAGGATGCTCGACCTCTTCCAGATCTACGACCTCACCCTGTTCCGCTGCCTGCCTCACTTTTTCAAGTCCCGCGTGTACAATGAACAGGCCTGGCTGCTTCGGCGCATCGGCTTCGGCCTCCTGGGCAGCCGTTTCCAGGCGAAAAAAGTCCATAAGACCCGGGTCTCGCGAGGCGTGAGCCGGGTCCGCGCTCGCGACCGCCACCGCTTCGGCCGCAAGGCCTTCCGCTACAGCGCCGACGTGCGTTTCGTGACGGAGATGCTGCTGAACGCCGCGGCCACCGACAGCAAGGGGGCGTTTAAGTTCTATCATCTCGGCGTTCCCCACCTGCCCCTGTTGCTGGACGCCGACCTGAACTACCGGCGGGCGAGTCCCAGCCGCCAGAACTACAAAGCGTACGCCACGGCGGGCATCAAGCTCATGGCGGTCTTCCTGGAGCGGCTGCAGGAGATCGGCGCCTACGACAACTCGCTGATCCTGATCCTGGGCGACCACGGCGCGGGCGGGCAGCAGCAGGAGTTCGTCATCCAGCCCGGGATGGAGAACGACGCCGCCCGGCACCTGGTGAAGGAGCGCTCCCGCATATCGGCCATGCCGCTGGTCCTGCTGAAGCCGGTCGCCGCGCGCGGGGCGCTGGCGGTCTCCGATGCCCCGGTCTCGCATGCCGACGTGCCGGCCACGGTTTTCCAGGACCTCGGCCTGGCGATCGACTCGCCGGGGACGGCCATGCCGACGCTGGCCCCCGGGAGCGTCCGCCCGCGGCGCTACATGACCTATCCCGGGCGCGACATCTTCTCGTATTACGGGGACATGACCGAGTACTTCGTGACCGGGCCGGGCTGGTTCGACGAGTCCTGGCGGCCTTCGGGCAAGGTGTACGGCCGCTCCGGCGTCAAGACGCTGAAGCAATAAGCGAGCTCCGGCAGGACGCCCATGCCCCATCCCATCAATGGCATCGACGCGCTGGCGGGAGTCCACTCCCGGCTGCTGGGCCGCCGGCGGATCGCCCTGGTCACGGGCAGCGCCAACGTCGACACGGCGGGGCGGCCTACCCATGACATGGTGCGGCGGCTGGCCGGGAGCCGCTTGCAGGCCATCTGGTCGCTGCAGCACGGCTTTTTCGCGGACAAGCAGGACAACATGGTCCTGTCGCCCTC
>DAHVOV010000323.1 GCA_027318645.1 Candidatus Aminicenantota bacterium | reverse complement strand
GTTGGCCTGCTGCGCCCGGCGGCCACAGCCGGCCAGGGCGAAGACGACGAACAAGCCTACAGCCGCCGTCATCCACTTCGTCTTTCCCATCGTGTCCTCCGTTCACCGACGCGGTTTTGTGTCAATCATGCATTTTTGCGGGATTCTCATCTCCCCAAGGCAATGATGATAATAGATAATAGAATCATACTGTTCAGAAACGATTAACCAATGGTTAATTTTCGGTTAATTTCCGGGCGTGACCGAGGTCAGCCGGCCAGGCCCAGGAAGCTGACGATATACCAAAGGCCGGCGGCGACCAGCGCGGCGCCGGGGATGGTCAGCACCCAGGCCCAGACGATGCTCAGCGTCACCTGCCACTTCACGGCCGAGATGCTGCGCGCCGAGCCCACCCCGGCGATGGCGCCGGTGATGACGTGGGTGGTGGACACGGGCACGCCCAGGTGGGTGGAGAAGAAGATGCTGACCGCGCTGGCCGTCTCGGCGCAGAAGCCGTCGATGGGCCGCAGCTTGCAGATCTTCTGGCCCATGGTCTTTACGATGCGCCAGCCGCCGGAGAGCGTCCCCAGGGCGATGGCCGTATGGGCGGAGAGCACGACCCAGAGCGGGATGTGGAAGGACTTCATCAGGCCGCCGGCGAAGAGCAGGCTGGAGATGATGCCCATGGTCTTCTGGGCGTCGTTGCCGCCGTGGCCCAGGCTGTAGAGCGCGGCGGACAGGAGCTGCAGCTTGCGCGACCAGTTCGAGATCCGCGGCAGCGGCTCCTTGCGGAAGATCCACATCACGGCGACCATCAGCGCCTGCCCGAGGACCATGCCCAGCAGCGGCGCCAGCACGATGAAGACGGCGATCCGCGCCCAGCCCGACAGGATCATCACCCCGAAGCCGGCCTTGGCCACCGCGGCGCCGAGGTAGCCGCCCATCAGGGCGTGCGAGGAGCTGGAAGGAAGCCCCAGGTACCAGGTGAGCAGGTTCCAGGCGATCGCCCCCAGCAGCCCGGCGAAGATGACCTTGGGCGTGACCACGGTGATGTCGATCAGCCCCTTGCCGATGGTCTCGGCCACGCCGGTGCCGAAGATCAGGAAGGCCACGAAGTTGAAGAAGGCGGCCCAGATGACCGCCTGGCGCGGGCTGAGCACCTTGGTGGAGACGACGGTGGCGATGGAGTTGGCGGCGTCGTGCATGCCGTTGGTGAAGTCGAAGGCCAGGGCGATGAAGACGATCAGGACGATGAACAGCATGGGCTCAGGTGTTTTCCAGGACGATGCCCTCGGTGATGTCGGCCACGTCCTCGCAACGGTCGGTGGCGCGCTCGATGTACTCCAGGATGTCCTTCCACTTGATCAGCTCGAAGGGGTCCTTCTCCTCGCGGAAGAGCCGGGCCAGGGTGCTGCGGCGGATGTAGTCGGCCTGGTCCTCCAGGCGGTTGATCTCCACGGTCAGCTCCATGATGCGCGCCGGCTTCTTCAGGTTGCGCAGCAGCCCGACCATCTCCTGCACCAGCTTGACGCTCTGCAGCAGCACCTGGCTCAGCTCGCGCGCCTCGCGCGGCACCTCGCAGGGGCGGTAGAGGTCGATGCGCGAGCTGGCCGCCTCGGCCAGGTCGAGGATGTCGTCCAGGCGGCCGGCCAGCAGGTGAATGTCCTCGCGGTCAATGGGGGTGATGAAGGTCTTGTGCAGCGCCGACATGACGCCGTGCACCAGGCCGTCGGTCTGGTGCTCCAGCGACTTCAGCTGCACGGCGTGCTCGCCGTAATGCTCGCAGTCGTCGAGCATCCGGACCAGGGTCTGCACCCCTTCGACCATGTTGGCGCTGATCTTGTCGAAGAGCTCGTAGAAATTCTCGTTTTTTGGCAACAGGGACTTGAGCATCGTTCACCTCTGCTGGCCGTGTCGCGGCTGGAGCGCCGCAGGAAACGGGACTATAGCATAGCCGTTTTTCAAAGTCAAAGCCGCGGCCGCCGGCAGGCGATGGGGCCGCGGAGCCGGCAGTCAGACGGGGGACGAGCGGGCGACGCTGACGCCGATGTTGTCGGCGTGATCGCTGATGCGCTCCAGGGCGCGCATGGCCTCGGTGAAGATGACGTCGGCGCGCGGGTGGCAGGAGCCGGCCGCCAGGCGGTCGATGTGGTTCTGACGGAACTGCCAGTAGAGGCGGTCGAACTCGTTCTCCAGGCGGCAGGCCTCACGGGAGAGCTCCTGATCGCTGGCGGCGAAGGCGCGGACCGACAGCACAAAGGTCTCGTGGGCCTGCTGCGCCGCCTGGCGCAGCTCCTGCAGCGCCGCCTGGGTGAAGGGGACGTCGTCCTAGATGCGTTCCAGAGCGTACTGGGAGATGTCCTCGGAAAGGTCGGC
>DAHVOV010000292.1 GCA_027318645.1 Candidatus Aminicenantota bacterium | reverse complement strand
TCCACTCTCTCTTCCCTCATTCTTCCCTCTGGTTTCCCTTTGCCTTCCCTGTGCTGGAACATGGTGCTTGTTTTGAATTTGCTGCTTCAGTCCTACCCGATCACATGTTTGCCTACTCTCCTATTCCTGCTCCAGGACGTCGAGCAGAGAGTCCAGCTCCAGCGCCCGTTTGCGCGTCACCTCGAGACGGTCGGCGGCGAGCATGGAGCCGTACATGCTCCCCTGCAGCCTGCCGTAGAATTCACCCAGCCAGGCCAGTTCCATATCGCGGAAGGCGACCCAGGCCCGTTGCGCCTCGCGCAGCGTGTTCCGCTTTTCCGCTTCGAGCCGGCCGTTCAGCTCCCGGTAAACGCGGTTCATCTCGCTGTCCCAGCGGACCAGGGCTTGCCCGAGGCAGGCGTTCGCCCCCTGCGTCGACGGTTCCTTCTCCATGCATCCCGTCAGCCAGGAGTCGATGGGATGCGCTTTTTTCGAGGCGGGAGCCGGCCCGCCGAAGGTCAGCAGGAACATCTCCTGCCAATATGCGGCCTCTCGCAGCAAGGGCGAGGGATCAACGTCCACCGGCGCCCCCTGCGAGCCGTTCAGGCACTGGATCACCCTGCCGTCCTGGAGATAGACCCTCTCTTCGGCAGTCCCGCCGTCGCCGCCGCGGCGGAAGACGAATAGCAACTCCCCGTTTCCATAAAGGAACTCGGCATAGCGGTTGATCGCGGCCGCCGTTTCCGTCACCTCGACCTTGGCCAGGGCCGACTCCCCTTTCTTTCCCTCCGCCGCGGCGAACTCGGGCGGGTCCGCATACCAGAAGACCGCCTTCTTCGAATAATTGCCCGATCCGCGCCAGGAGCCGTTGCGGCTGTTGACGACCAGCTCGTTGGCATAAAGCCCGTCTTCCTCGCCCTTCAACGCGCGGGAGATGGCCGCGGCGGTTTCGCCGTACAACGTCTTGATCCGGAGCAGCGACCGTTCATCCGCCGACCGGGCGAAAGCGGGAACCATCAGCAGGACCAGCAAGCCGGCAGCAGCAATTTTCATCATGCACCTCCTCGCCTTTCTTCCGTCCGGGCCGCTTCCGCCCGCATGGCGGCGCGGGTCACGCCCCAGGCGGGCCAGCGGAGGAATACTCCCGGCAGGCCGCCTCCATGAGCAGGAAGAAGGCCTGCCCCTCGGTAGCTGTCGCAGGAGAGGAGAACTCGGGCGAGCCGCACACGCCCTGGACCAGGCCAAGGTCGTCCACCTTGCCCCAGGCCGCCCGGCGCATGACCGCCGCCTTCGCCAGCAGGGCCGGGGGCAGCCAGCCGCCCCTGACGCCGCGATAGATCACGTACGCCAGTATCTGCGCCAGGTTGGTCTCGACGAAGGAGCCGGCAGCGTCGACCACGTCGTGGAACAGCCCGTCCGGCCTCATGCAGCGCAGGCAGCCGTCCAGCACGTCGCTCACATAGCCGCGCAGGCGGTCCTTTTCCGCGGCCATGGCCGCGGGCAGGGCCTGCGCGACCCGGGTCATGCCGGCGGCCGCCCAGCCGTTGCCCACTCCCCAGCAGTCCGGGCGCTCGAAGGCGTTCCGGCCTTCGTCCCAAACGGCGGCGAACAGTTTTTTCCCGGGCAGCCACAGGCGCCGGCGCATGCCCTCGACCTGCCTGACCGCCTCCGCCGGCTGCCCGGCCTGGGCCAGGAAAGGCGGCGCCATGAAGAGCGAATCCACCCAGACCTGGGGCTTGTCGGAGACGTGATAGAGCGTGCCGTCGGCCGCGCGCGGGGCCTTGCGCATGAGGTAGGCGAGCATGGCGTCGGCGGCGGCCCGCAGGCGGCCGTCCCGGCACTCTTCCGCCGCCCACAGGACAACAGGCCCATTGGCCGCCGCGTCCGTGACCCCTGGCCAGCAGCTGAGGATGGCCAGCCGGCCCTCCGCGTCCTGGCGCACGACGGCCTCCTTGGCCATGAGGATCGCCAGGTCGCGCTCGCCGCTCTCCAGCAATGCCTGGGCCGCCACGCCCTGCTCCCAGGCGTCCCGTTGCATGCACAGCATGGCGCGCCGGACTTTCCCGCGGATGTCGCCCGGCGACGGCGTCTTCACCTCCGGCCGGCCTGAGGGCGAGCCGCGCTTCAGGGCCAGCGGTCCCAACGGAAGCGCCTTCAGGAAATTCCGCCGCCGCATCTTCACCTCCGGGGCACGGCCGTCCATCCCGTGACAGTGAATATCACAAGCGCGCGGTGCATGCAATCGGGCCGGTTGTCTTTCTCAGGGGCCCGCGGTATAATCCGTTCATTCCCGGTCCGCCGACGCAAGGAGCATTCCATGAGAGCCACGATCTTCTGCGCGCTGCTGGTCGCCGCCCTGGCCCTGCCCGCCGCCGAGGGCATGTTCCCCCTCG
>DAHVOV010000033.1 GCA_027318645.1 Candidatus Aminicenantota bacterium | reverse complement strand
ATTTTTTGGGCAAAAAACTTTTATCAATTACCCTTCAGGAGGTCAATTTTTTATAAGTTATTTTGGACAGATCTGGGAACAGCATGGGCCGAACTTCTTTCCTAGTGGGCAGCGCTTCGGATTGCCTTTCCAATCACTGATCACGAATCACTAATCACTAGATACTGCTTGCGAGTTCCTCACTGCGCATCGAGGACCAGCTTGCCTCCCTGGATGCCTCCTGACTGCTCGATCTCGTAGCCGGCCGCCTTCAGCAGCTCGAGGGCCTGCGCCTTGTCCAGGTCGCCCTTGTCGGCAAACGAGATGGCCGCGAACCCCGGGCCGGTCTTGCCGTTGGCGATGACGAAGTCGTAGCGGCCGGGGCCGTTGTGCAGGAAGATGGCCTCGTCCTTGTTCCCCGGCTCGCCGCGCATGTCGAAGGCCTGGCCGCTGAGGGCGATGCAGATCATGCTGCCGTCGGCCAGGCGCTTGAACTCGGTGTAGTCGCGCTGGATCTTCTGCCCGCCCCGCTCGTTGAAGGTCTCCCAGATGAAATAGCCCGGGTCGAGGGCGAGCGAGCCGCTGCCCGCCACGCGGTCGCCGGCCTTGTTTAGGGGGCCAAAGCCGTCCTTCTGCAGCTTGTCGTCGTAGCCGAAGCTCAGTCGGCTTCCCGCCCGCTCCAGGAATCCCTGGTAGCCGGCCAGCATCATCTTGCCGGTGAAGCGGCCATCCTGGTTGCGGGGGTTCATGATGTCGAACTGCACGGCGGAGGCGAAGGCCAGCGGCGGCGTCACCAGCCCCATGATGGGCATGCCCTGGTAGTCGTTGATCGCCTTCTCGTTGCCGCCGAACAGGGCGTTCCAGGCATTGGCCATGTCGGCGATGGTGCGCAGGCCGGAGGCGGCCGGCGCCGCCGCCGCGGGGACCTCCGCGGCGGGCTGGCCGGCGGAGGCCGTGCCGCCGGCGGGGGACGGCGCGGACTTGCCGCAGCCGGCGAACGTCAGGGCCAGGGCCAGGATGGCGATGATCGCACTTGACTTGCTCTTCATGGGTTCACTCCTTGTTGCCGTCGTTGCGGAACGGCATGTCGATCGGGCCCCACTGTACTGGAGGACGGGTCTTGTGTCAAGGCAGACGGTCTGGCGGGGCGGGACGGCCCCCCGGTGGAAGCCAGGGCTGAAACGGGTCGCGGCCCTGCCGGCGCTACTGGGCGACGAGTTCCACCCTGCGGTTCTTGGCCCGACCCTCCTCGGTCTGGTTCGACTGCACCGGCGCCGTCGGCCCGGCGCCGAACGGCTGCAGCCTGGAGGCGGCGATGCCGTGGGCGCCGACCAGGGACTTGACCACCGCGTCGGCCCGGCTGTTGGACAGCTTGACATTGAAGTCGAAGGCGCCGACGTTGTCCGTGTGGCCGACGACGTAGAGCTTCAGCTTGGGATCGGCCTTGAGCATCTTGGCGATCTCCTTCAGCGCCGGCTCCGACTCGGGCTTGACGTCCCACTTGCCTGTGTCAAAATAGATGCCGTAGACCGACGCCCTGCCCGTCTCGCGGATGCTGCTGGCCAGGCTGGAGGCATCGGCCTTCACGTCCTGCTTCATGAGCTGCTTCTCCACGATGTACAGGTTGTACTGGCTGCTGGCGGCTTCCACATGCATCCAGATCTCGGAGCCTCCCTTTTCGATCTTCATGGTGAGATACTGCTCGCCGCCATCCTCGAAATCGGCGATCGTCTTGCCGCCGACGGCGGCGGCGGCGTTGGCGTAGTTGCGGGCGATCTGCAGGGCGCTGGCCGCTCGGGCCCCTTCGTTCAGTCCGTATAGGACCCAGGTATACCTGCCCTCCAGCGCCTGGGTTTTGAAGTCGCTGCTGACCGGCACCTCATAGCGCTCGAACTCCTTCTCCTCGCAGCGGGAAATGGAGTACCCCGGCATGCGGGTGAAGAGCGCGGGGTCCTTGCACCCCTCCGCGTCGTTGGGATCACTGGCCGCCCGGGTGATCCCCATGGTGCCCAGGCCGAGAACCAAAACGCAAAGGAACACGATGCCATGCTTCCTTTTCATTTTTTCCTCCCGATGATGAGGTGATTATCACATACAATCGCGGTCGAATCCATCTCCGGGGGGTGGGAGACAGGTCTGGCCACGGCCGGAGCCGGCTATTTCAGCGACAGGAGGATGGTGCGCACGCTCAGGGCGATGATCAGCACGCCCACCATGCCCATCAGGACGCGGTGGGGCAGCTTGCGGGCGGCGATGGCCGCCAGCGGCGCGGCCAGCACGCCGCCGATCAGCAGGCCGATGATGATCTTCCAGGTGTCGAGCATGCCCAGCGTCAGCAGGAAGGTCACGGATTGCGCGAAGGTGACGAAGAACTCGCTGAAGTTGACCGAGCCGATGGCGAAGCGCGATATGTGACGTTAGGCATGGATGCCCTGGGACGCGTCCTGGTCGTCGTGTATACCTATCGTGAGGACAGCATCCGCATGATTTCCGCGCGCCGTGCGACGCGTCATGAGGTG
>DAHVOV010000290.1 GCA_027318645.1 Candidatus Aminicenantota bacterium | reverse complement strand
GGAAAACGGCCAGCACGCACGCCGCCGCCCTGATCGCGATGAGGATCCAGCTCGACTCCGCCTGCAGCCCGATCGCCATTTTCCCTCCTGCAGGAGTTATACGTCCGCCGGGCCGTTTCGTTCGCCCGGCCAACGGGCCTGTACGGCATCGGGCGGGTCGGGTATAATAAGTCGCGGAGGATGATGATGCCGACACTCGCCGCCGATGAACTGGTTTCCCTCGTCCGCTCGGTCTTTCCCCGCCGCGCGAACGACCGCGCCCTCGCCATCCTGGTCGACGTGCCGCGCCGGGCCGCGAGCGACAATCCCGCCTGGAGGGAGCGCCGGCGCCTGGCCCGCGAGTGGTTCGCGCTCCTGGACGCGCGCAAGGAGGAGATCCCGCTGGCCGAGGTCAAGCTGGTCGCCTACGCCGACGTCGGCTCGAACAACGCCGACCTGCCGGCCGACGGCTACCGCATCGTCGGGGAGATGCCCGGGACCGCGGACGAGCTCGAGCGCGCCGGCGAGCGCGCGAGCTTCGAGAGCGTCTTCGCCTCCACCCAGCTCTACCTGGCGCCGACCGAATACTCCACCACCGCGCCGCTGAAGAACGCGGCGCGGCGCTTCGGCTTCCGGGCGGCGACCATGCCCGGCTTCGCCGCCGCCATGGTGCCGGCGCTGCGCATCGACTACGGCGAGGTGGCGCGGCGCGTCGACGCGTTGAAGACGAGGCTCGACGAGGCCGAGCACGCCGACGTTCGTTTCCGGGTCGACGGCAAGGCCGAGTATTCGGTGTTCTTCGACCTCAGGCGGCGCTCGGCCCACGCCAGCTCGGGCCGCTTCCCGGAGCCGGCGACGGCCGGCAACCTGCCCAGCGGCGAGGCCTACATCGTGCCCTACGAGGGCGAGGCGGGCCCCGCCAGCCGGACGCGGGGCATCCTGCCGGTCGAGGCCGACGGCGAGGTCGTGCTGTTCGACGTGCGCCGCAACCGTGCCGTGAAGGCGAAGGGACGCGGCCGCGCGGCCCGCGCCGAGCGCGAGCACCTGGCCCAGGAGCCGGCGTACGGCAACATGGCCGAGCTGGGCTTCGGCGTGCTCGGTGATTTCGGTCTGCAGCCCATCGGCGAGATCCTCCTCGACGAGAAGCTGGGGCTGCATGTCGCCTTCGGCCGCAGCGACCATTTTGGCGGCGCCGTGGGGCCGAAAGACTTCTCCTCGCCGCAGGCGGTGATCCATCTCGACCGCATCTACATCCCGCAGGTGATGCCGCGCGTCGCCGTGGAAGCGGTCGTGCTGGGCTATCCCGGCGGCCGCGAGGAAACCATCATCGCCGACGGCGCGTATCTCATCTTCTGAGCCCCGCTCCGCAGCAGGGCGCGGGCTTCAGTCGAGGTGGACATGCTCGCCAAGACGCACCGATTTCCCGCCGCAGCGCTCCTGCTCATGGCGATCCAATTGGCCGCCCAGACGCCGGCCGCCTCGGTCGCAGACGAGCTGCGGCGCATGGCCGACGAGGACCAGCGCATGCGCCGCGCCGAAGACGGCGATCCCCAGGCCCAGTTCGACGCCGACCAGCGCCACCGCCTGCGGGTGCTGGAGCTTCTGGCCGAAGGCCGGATCCTGCTGCCCGAGGACAAGGTGCGGGCGGCGCTCCTGCTGCAGCACACGAACGCCGTCTTCTGCGACGGCCAGTTGAAGAGCGAGAGCCTGGAGAATTACCTGCTCGCCCACTTCCTGGCCCGCTCCGCCGCGCTGGCCGGCCATCGCCCGGCC
>DAHVOV010000283.1 GCA_027318645.1 Candidatus Aminicenantota bacterium | reverse complement strand
GCCGCGCTGAACCGCTTCCTGGGCCGCGACATCCTCTCCCCCCTCGACATGCCCGAGTTCGACAAGTCGGCCATGGACGGCTACGCGCTCATGGCCGGGGACGACTCGCGCGAGTTCCGTGTCAGCGAGACGATCGCCGCCGGCACGCCCCCCTCCCTGCCCCTGGCCCGCGGCCGCTGCGCCCGCATCATGACCGGCGCCATGCTGCCGCCCGGCGCCGGGCGCGTGGTCCGGCGCGAGTACGCCGAGGAGGCGGGCGGGCTCGTGCGCATCGTCCGCCAGGACCCCGGCGACAACGTCCGCCGCCGCGGCGAGGACCTGCGCCAGGGCCAGCCGGTGCTGGCGCGCGGCGACCGGCTGACGGCCGCGCGCGTGGCGCTGCTGGCCTCGCTGGGGATCGCCGTCGTGCCGGTGGCGCGGCCGCCGCGCGTCGGCGTCATCACCACCGGATCGGAGCTGGCCGCGCCCGGGTCGCCGCTGGCGCCGGGGCGCATCTACGACAGCAACTCCTATTCCCTGGCGGCGCAGCTGCGCGAGGCCGGCGCCGAGCCCGTCCTCCGCGGCGGCGTGGCCGACGAGGCCGCCGCCACCTCGCGCGCCATCGCCGACGGCCTGGCCGCCTGCGACGCCCTCATCCTGTCGGGCGGGGTCTCCGCCGGCGACTTCGACTACGTGCCGGCGGCCCTGGAGCGCGCCGGCTGCGACGTGCGTTTCCGCCGCGTCGCCGTCCAGCCGGGCATGCCCACCGTGTTCGCCAGCCGCGCCGGCAAGCCGGTGTTCGGCCTTCCCGGCAACCCCGTCTCCACCTTCGTCATCTTCGAGGTCTTCATCAAGCCGCTGCTGCTGCGCTGGCTGGGGCACGACTTCCGGCCGCTGCTGCAGCCGTCCGAGCTGCAGGGAGGGTTCCGCCGCACGCGCAGCGAGCGCACCGCTTTCCTGCCGGTGGCCTGCCGCGCCGGCCGGGCCGAGCTGCTCGCCTATCACGGATCGGCCCACCTGCACGCCCTGAGCCAAGCCAACGCCCTGCTGCGCGTGCCGGCGGGCGTGGGCGAGATCCCCGCCGGGAGCACCGTCGATGTTCGATTCCTATAACCGCAAGATCGACTACCTGCGCGTCTCGGTGACCGACCGCTGCAACCTGCGCTGCACCTACTGCATGCCGGCGGAAGGCATCCTGCTGAAGCGGCATGACGACATCCTGTCCTACGAGCGCATCGTCCAGGTGGCGCGGGCGGCGGCGGAACTCGGCATCTGCAAGCTGCGACTCACCGGCGGCGAGCCGCTGGCGCGCCGCGACGTCGCCGTCCTGGTCCGCGAGCTCAAGGCCGTGCCGGGCATCCGCGAGGTGTGCCTGACCACCAACGGCACGCTGCTGGCGCCGCTGGCAGGCGCGCTGCGCGACGCCGGCCTCGACCGCCTCAACATCTCGCTGGACACCCTGGACCCGGAGCGCTACCGCCAGGTCACCCGCGGCGGCGACGTCACGGCGGCGCTGGCGGGCATCCGCGCCGCGCGCGAGGCGGGATTCCGCCTTACCAAGATCAACATGGTGCTGATCCCCGGCTTCAATGACGACGAGGTGGACGGCATGCGGGAGTTCTGCCGCCGCCAGGAGCTGCGGCTGCAGCGCATCCGCCACTACAGCCTGCACGACCACGCCACGGCCGAGGCGGCGCCGGGAGCGCCCGGCCCCGAGCGGCCCCTGGCCTGCTCCGCCTGCAACCGCCTGCGGCTGACCGCCGACGGCCGCCTGAAGCCCTGCCTGTTCTCCGACCGCGAGTTTGCGGTCGATTTTTCCGACATCCGCGCCAGCCTGCAGCAGGCCGTGCGCGCCAAGCCGGCCCGCGGCGTCTCCTGCGTCCGCCGCGGCAACTGGCAGATAGGAGGCTGAATGAAGCTGACCCACGTCGACGAATCGGGAAAGGCGCGCATGGTCGACATCAGCCCCAAGCCGGCCATGCACCGCGAGGCGACCGCCATCGGCACGATCCGCCTGGCCCCGGACACGGTGGAGCTGATCGCGGCCAACGGCCTGCAGAAGGGCGAGGCGCTGGCCGTCGCCCGCGTCGCCGCCATCCAGGCCGGCAAGCGCACCTCCGAGCTGATCCCGCTCTGCCACCCCCTGGCCATCCACCAGCTGGACGTGCAGTTCCGGCTGCTGGCCGACGGCGTCGAGATCACCGCCCGCGCCGTGAGCGAGGGCAAGACCGGGGTGGAGATGGAGGCGCTGACCGCGGTCAGCGTGGCCGCCCTCACCCTGTACGACATGTGCAAGGCCGTGGACAAGGGCATGGTCATCGGCGGGATCGCCCTGCGCGAGAAGAGCAAGCGTGACCTTCACGGTTGAAGCGGTCTGCCTGGCCGACGCCAAGGGCGTGCCGAAGCACGCGGTGCCGGAGATCGTCCTGCGCCGGGAACACGGCGTGGAGGGCGACGCCCACGCCGGCTCCTGGCACCGCCAGGTGTCGCTCCTGGCCGGCGAGGCGGTCGACGCCATGCGCGCCAAGGGGCTGGAGCTGGCCGCCGGCGCCTTCGGCGAGAACATCGTCACCCGCGGCGTCGACTGGGCCCGCGCCCGCGTCGGCGAGACGATCGAGATCGGCGAGGCGCTCCTGGAGATCACCCAGATCGGCAAGGAGTGCCACAGCCGCTGCGCCATCTACTATGCCGCCGGCGACTGCATCATGCCCCGCCAGGGCATCTTCGCCCGCGTTCGCCGCGGCGGGAGGATCCATGCTCAAAGTAGCGGTGATTACCGTATCGGACCGGGCGTCGCGCGGTGAGTACCCCGACCGCTCGGGGCCGCGCGTCCGCGAGGTGCTCGAGCGCGAGCTGCCCGGCGTCGACGTCGTGGTCGAGGTGGTCGCCGACGAGCCCCGGTCGCTCCGGGCGGCGCTGCGCCGCCACCTCGGCCGCGATTACATCCTCACCACCGGCGGCACCGGCCTGGCGCCGCGCGACATCACCCCCGAGACCTGCGCCCGCTGGTGCGACCGCGAGGCGCCGGGCATCAGCGAGTGGCTGCGCCGCGAGTCGCAGCGCGAGACCCCGCACGCCGTCTTCTCCCGCGCCTACAGCGGCATGAAGGGCCGGACGCTGGTGGTCAACCTGCCGGGCTCGCTGCGCGGGGCGGAACTGTGCGCCCGGCTGCTGGCCGGCGTGATGCCGCATGGCCGCGACATGGCGCACGGCGGAGACCACGAGCCGCAAAAAAAACAGTGATCGTGATAGTGTTAGTGTTAGCAACAGCATAGCCAGAAGCTAACGTAATTCGTTATTCGTGATTCGAAATTCGTGAAGGCAATCGGCATACGGTTTACGGTGTACGGTTTACGGGAAAGCCATTAGGTCAGATTTATTCTTTCAATTGCTGCTGCCGTCTACCGTACACCGTCTACCGTCTACCGAGTGCTGAATCTCTTCCAACATGGAACGTGGAACGTGGTACCTGGAACCTCTGGCTTCGCTATTTCTTTTTGCCGTGCGCCCAGCTGACCAGGTCGTCCAGCTCGCTGGCCACGGAGCGGCCGGGGGCCTTGTGCTCCTGGCGGTCCGGCTGGGGAACGGCCTGCGCCGGCGGCTGGACCAGCGCCTTTTCCTCGCCCGGGCCGATGAAGCGCTCGATCTTGAGCAGCAGGTCCTTCTCGCGGAAGGGCTTCTCGATGAAGTCGTCGGCCAGCCCCTTGTGCACGTACATGCGCAGGTTGACGTCCTTGTAGACCCCGGTCATCAGGATGATGGCCATGCCCTTGAAATCGTCGCGGGCGCGGATCTTCTCGCAGAGGGCGATGCCATGAAGCCGCGGCAGCAGGATGTCGGCCAGCAGCAGTTCGGGCTTCTCGCGGTCGATCAGGTCGAAGCCGCTGGCGCCGTCGGCGGCGACGGAAACGGCGTAGCCCGCCTCGTTGAGCAGTTCCTGCAGGGACTCCTGGATGATGTGGTCGTCGTCGACGATCGCGATCTTCTTGGCCATCCTTCCCCGGTTTTCTCTCGAACCCGTGCCATTATTATAGCATAAATCCCGGAAATCAAGCCCCGCAGCGAATCAGGAAATTCCTGAGCGCGGCCGGCAGCCAGACAACCTGAATGCGCTCGGCACACGGCCGGAGGCCTACGGCATACAGAAGCAAATTTTTACCAGCGCATCGAGGTTCCATGTTCCATGTGCCACGTTCCATGTCAGGAAGCCAAAAAAAAGCCAAGTGGGAATCGGGTAAAATATGTTGTTGCTGCTCCTCGTCACTCGTCACGCGTCACTCGTTACTGAGCGTGGCGCTTCGCCGCCGAAGGCGTTGCCTTGCCCGTTGCGACGGGGTATAATCCCCCTTTCGCATCACCATGGACGAACCGGTCATCATCTATTGCGACGGCGCCTGCAGCAACAACCAGCAGCGGCAGAACCGCGGCGGCTGGGGGGCAGTCCTGCTCTACCGCGGCAAGGCGAAGGAGATCTCCGGCGCCGAGCGCGACACCAGCAACAACCGCATGGAGCTCATGGCCTGCATCCAGGCGCTGGAGGCGGTCCGCAACCGCGAGCTGCCGGTGGCGGTCCACACCGACAGCGCCTACCTGGCGAACTGCCTGCAACAGAAATGGTACCGGCGCTGGCAGCGCAACGGCTGGCTGACCGCGGCCCGCAAGCCGGTGGAGAACAAGGACCTCTGGCTGCGGCTGCTGGCGCTGGTCGAGCGCTTCCCGCGCCTCAGCTTCCACAAGGTGGCCGGGCACCAGGGCGACGAGCTGAACGAGCGCGCCGACCGCCTGGCGCGCGAAGCCCTGCAGCGCCTGGGCTAGGGGCCCCCGGGCGGCTCAGAAGCGGTTCAGGCGCATGATCTCCGCCAGCGGCTTGCGCTCGGGGCGCTGCGCCTCCCCCTCCTTCTGGGCGGGGCTCAGCAGGTCGCTGGCCGGCACCAGGTGCCGGCCGACGATGACCAGGGCGATGACGGCCATGTCGGCCGGGATGCCCAGCGCCTCCCGCGCCTTGCCCTCGTCGTAGCCGGCGATGGGATGGGCCACCAGCCCCAGCTCGGTGGCGCGCAGGATCAGGAAGGCGGCGGCCATGCCGGTGTCGAAGGCGAACAGCTCCCGCCCCGGGTTCGGGCAGTCCAGGTCGCGGCGGCTGCACACGGCGATGACCAGCGAGGCGGCCTGGGCCCAGCGGTTGCCCTTGCTCAGCGCCCCCTTCACCCGCTCCAGGGCCTCCGGCTCGTAGGCGAAGACCAGCCGCCAGGGCTGGTTGTTGAAGCAGGACGCCGCCAGCGAAGCCGCGCGGGACAGGTCCCTGGCCAGCGCCTCGCCGGCCTCCACCGCCTGCAGCGAGCGATAGGCGCGCCGGGCTTCGATGGCTTCCATCACGGTCATGTTCTCCTCCCCAGGCGTCCGCCGGCCGGCCTCACGGCCGCGCCAGGGCGCCCTTCATCGCGAAGATCTTCCTCAGGTGGCCCATCTCCTCGTGGACGACCTTTTCCAGCGCCGCGGCGCTCCCCCGCGCCGCCAGCTCCTTCAGCTCCGAGAACAGGACGATCGAGTCCTTCTCGAAGCCCATGGCCAGGTCGAGAACGTCGTCCAGGGTCTTCAGGCGGGCCAGCTTGTCCTGGATCGCCTCGCGGTCGCCCAGCTGGTGGGCCTTGACGAATTCCCGCATGTAGGCCTGGTACTCGGGATCGGGTTCCTGGGGGCGGAACCCGGCCTCCCCGTCCATCATCTTCCTGAAGAGCGCCTCGTGCTTGAACTCCTCGTCGGCCAGGTACTGGAAGATAGGGGTGGCGCGCGGGTCGGGGAACTTCTTCATCGCCCCGACGTAGAACTCGTATCCCCGCTGCTCGATGTACACCGCGAATCCCAGGATCTCCTTCACGTCCAGCAAGTACGGCATGTTCTCACCTCGCTTCGCCGCCGAATCGAACCAGGCATGGTTTTGGATCCGTTGGCGGTACTATAGAACAATCTTCCGGCGATTGCAACGGCGTGCGGATCGCGGCGTGCCGCTCAGGAGAAGAGGATGGTAAGCTTCTGGTACAGGGCGGCCTTCAGCTCGCGGAAGGCGTGGCGGCGGTTCATGGCCACCTCCAGGTTGCCGTGGCTGCCGACCAGCAGGAAGGGCTGGTCGGACGTCGAGGCGTAGTTCTGGCGGTACTCGCCGATCTCCCGCTCGTTGAGGCGCAGGACGAAGTTCTTGAAGCCGCCGGCGCCGAGCTTCTCGAAGAGCCACTTCCCCGGCACGTTGGTGATGATGTTGCCGAACTTGTCGACCCAGATGATCCGTCCCTCGGCCCGCTCGGGGCTCGCCAGCTGGGGGTGATAATAGGGGTTCACGACGTACTCGGAGGTATCGCTGCCGACCTCGGCGGCGGGGGTGCCCTTGGCCAGGTGGGCGGCGACCGGCGCCATGCGGTCGCGCGCCTCGAAGGTGGAGGAGCCGGATATCAGGAAGAAGCGGTCCTGGTCGAGCTCGCGGACGGCGACGTCCCGGCCCAGGGTGAAGATCGGGGTCAGGATGCCGTTGTCGGGGGCGACGAAGCTGCAGCCGCCGGCCGTTGCCAGCAGCAGCTTGCGCTGCGTGCCCACGCCGGGATCGACCACCACCAGGAAGACGGTCCCCACGGGGAAGAAGCGCCAGGTCTTCTCCAGCACGTAGGAGCCTCCCGGGATGAAATAGGAGGGAACCCCGTGGCAGATGTCGATGATGTCGGCCTGGGGGCTGATCCTGCGGATCACGCCCTTGAGGGTGCCCACGAAATAGTCGTTCTCGCCGAAATCGGTGATCATGCCGATGGTCATGGCCCTCCTCCCCGGCGGCCCGCCGCCTCAGCCGGCCAGCTTGGCCAGCATCCCCTTCAGGGCATCCTCGCGCTCGCGCAGGAATTCCCGGAAATCGGCGTGCTTCGTGTGGTGCAGCTCCAAGCGCGTCTCCTCGATCTCCTTCCTCAGCAGTGTCGACAGGATCTCGAACTCGCCGTCGGTCAGCTCAATGCGGTGCATGTTCCCCTCCCCTTCCCATAGCATACCCCCCCGTGGAAGGATTTTGCAAGCGCCGGCCCCGCGCGGCCCTGTGTCTTCGCCTTGGCTAAATATGACTCTTATGGTATAATATCAGCATGAAGAATAGAGCCCTGCTCCTGCTAGCCTGCGTATCATTATTCGCCGCCGCTCTCCCCTGCCCTGCGCAGGGTGCCGGCAGCACTCCGCCCGACTTCACCGTCACCGACACCGCCGGCGCCGAGGTCACGCTGTCGGCGCTCAAGGGCAGCGTCGTGCTCCTCGATTTCTGGGCCACCTGGTGCCCGCCCTGCGCGCAGCCATCGAGGGGCGCCATGGCGACTACGAAGGCCCCTACACCACCAGCTTCGGCGGCGTGAATCTATGGATCTCCA
>DAHVOV010000278.1 GCA_027318645.1 Candidatus Aminicenantota bacterium | reverse complement strand
CCCAAGACGCGCTCGGGCAAGATCATGCGCCGCGTGCTGCGCGCCCAGGAGTGGGGCGAGGAGATCGGCGACACCTCCACCCTGGAGAACGACTGAATCATCCAAACAACTTCAATAGACGTTGACGATCCTCGTTTTCCTTGCTGCCCTTAAAGTAAATTTCAGCGAATTCAAGGCGATCCGTATCGGGATAATACGCATAAATGACACGGATGCCCGACATGCCACCCCTGCCCTTTAAGGAACGGCAGGCGAATTTTTTGGCTTTATAGACAGGCGGGGAATTAAATCCCAAATCGGTCAGACGAAAAACACCCTTATTATCAATTTCCATTTTATGAAATGGGACCAATTGAGCAGAGACAAAAGCCTGAAGATCCTCCTCAAGGGTCGGGAATTTTTTAAGAAGCCTTTTCAGATCTTTTTTGAACTCGGGAAGTTCGACGATTTCCCTGAAACTATTCACTATATTGTCTGACCGAATAAGGCGCGGTGCGATAGAAAACGGATTCATAGGAGATGATCTTGCCGTTTTCCGTGGTTATCCAGGGAATGTCCTTATGAGAATATTCGCTGATCTGCGTCGCGTTCCACTCGGAAAAACGACAAAGGACATTTTCAATTAATTTGATCTCATTAGCTTTAAGCTTTGACAGATCGGCGGGCCGGCGCGGAAGGTATTTCGTTTGCGGGAAATTGAAGTATTCGCTTTTTACTTTTTCGATCTCCTGGTCCCTGATCATGCGTTCGACTATTTTAATGAATTCCACCGGCGTTGGACCGTGATGATTTTTCTGGTAGGAGGCGCCGATTAATTGTTCTTCATACATCTCGTAATAATCAAAATCAATGAAGTAAAGGAGCTTATACAAAACGGTTTCGCCGATATTGGGCAACGAACCGACCCGACCCAATATATACAGTAATACTTCCTTAAATTTCTCCAGATTCTTTTGCGGAACAGAGATTCGAATTCCCTTCTTTTCATTTACCGGAGCCCCCTCTTCTTCAGAGAGACTGACTTTGGGTGCGCTATCCGGATCGATCAGGTTCTCAAGATTCATATTAAACTTTTTAGCGAAAAGAACTAATTCTTCGGCGGTAATTTTCCTCTCTCCACTTTCAATTTGAGATATTGCTGGTCGCGATATACCGATAATAGAAGATAATTTCTCTTGACTGATCCCTTCAGTCTCGCGGAGCTGCTTGATGCGCTTACCCAGATCCATTTTCATTTTACTCATGCATCCCCCACTGAGACAATAATAGCATTGGTTCGATTTTCTGTCAACTAATTGATCGATTATCAATCAATATATTCATCCTAGCTGATTTCTTGGGGCAAGGAGATCAGCGACACCTCATCCTGGAGAACGACTGAACGCCGGTATTCCCGCCTCCAGCCTGGGAGAACGCCAGCGGGTCGCCCTTGCCGTTCGCGACCGGGCCCGCTATAATTTCTCCCGGAGGTGACCCATCGCCGACTGCCCGGTCTGTGGCCCGCTCAAGGACATCGAGACGTCCTTTGCAAAATATCTGGCGCCGCAACTCGACCGTCCACTGCCCGAAGCGGCGGCGCGGTTGATCGTGCTGCCGGCCATCGACCCGAAGGCCGATCATGAACAACGGCACGCGCGCCGCTGCCCGCATTGCGGAGCGTTCTACCGCTATCTCCAGTCCCATGAGTACATGGTCAACGGCGCGGAGGACGAGGAGGAGCTCAGCCGCCTGTCCCCTGCCCAGGCTGAGTCCTATTGCCTGGAGCAGGCCGTCCTGCTCGAGCGCCTGCGCCACGAGATCGACGACCTGCAGGGATCGGCCGGCAGCCTGGGCGACTACATTGATCGCGGCCACCCGAGCTCGGTCGAGGAAAAGGCGGCCTATGCAGACATGGAGCGCCAGCGCCAGGATGCCGAGCGGCTGCGCGCCCGTCTGCAGACGCTGGTGGAAACGTTGCGCCTCGACGCTCCGGAAATCCTCGCCGCCTGGGCCGACGCCCATGCCCGCGTCTGCCGCTCCCTGCTCGCTTCCCTGCCGGACAGGAGCGATGACGCGCAGACGGCGCGCTTCGTCGCCCGCGCCGCCCTGGAGGCGTGGGAGCGGCTCCCCAAGGACGGCGAGACGTTCATCGCCATCGCCACGCCCTGGCTGGAAGGGTACCTGGAGCGGCTGGAAGCGGAACTAGCCCCCGGGAGATCGACGTGAGCGGGGAGGATGCAATGGGATTCCATTGGCCTGCTTTCCCCGAGGCGGCGGCCATCGATGCGTCCCGCTCGTGGACGGCGACGTTCGACAGCTACGACCAGCGCAACGACAACTGTTATTACATCGTCACCCTGTTGGAGAGCGGGAAAGAACCGCGGCGCTTCATGGCCCAGGTCGACGTCGGCTGGGCCGGCGACGTCTGGACCGCGCCGGAATTCGCCGCGCGGCTCAGGGAGCGCATTGGCTGGGTGGCTCGCGACGGAGCGACGAACACAAGCTACAACGGCCCGCTGTGAGCCGGGCCATTCCCCCGACGGCGCCCATTCTCCGCATCGGCCCGCGGCCTGAAAACCGCCGCCCGCTCACCCGCTGGCGCTGATTCCCGCCACCATGATCGCGGCCGCGGCCGAGAGGATCAGGATGATGATGGTCGGGGCGGCCCAGCGCTCCCATTCCCGGGTGTAGGCTGCGTCGTCCTCCGCGGCCGGGGCGAAAGCGGAGACGCGGTACAGGCTGAAGACGATCAGGCCCGAGTTGAGCGCCAGGACCAGCCATTCCAGCGCCTGCCGCCAGGACGCCAGGCGGGAGAAAGCCGGGCGCAGCGGCGCCGCCAGCACCCAGGCCAACGCGGCAGCCGGCAGCAGGGCCAGCAGGGCGAACATCCTCGCCAGCCGGGAGCCGCGCCGTTGCCTGACCGCGACAACGACCATGATGACGACGAGCACGACCAACGCCGCCAGGGTCGCGAAGAACAGGGCGTAGGCGGCCCCGGATAGGGAGTCGCCCTCGGCGAGCAGGAAGGCGAACTGGGCGAGGGTGCCGCCGACCAGGAGCAGGGCTCCCTTCAAGGTCAGGGGGAAGCGGGCCATGGCCAGCAGCGCCTGGGCCATCAGCCAGAGGATCAGGAACGCGGCGCCGATGAAGTACAGCAGCGGCGCCGGCAGGACCAACGGCCAATTGACCCGCGCCGCAGCGGCATGGCGGGCGGCCAGCGGCAGGATCAGGGCCTGCAGCAGCAGCCACAGCCACTTGACCGCCCGGTATGGTTTGTTGCCCGATTCATCGTTCATGGCGGCATGATACCACGACGGCCGTCGACATGCCCCTGCGAACCATGGCAACGGGCATCGCGCCCAGGACCCGCGCCAGGCGGCACAGCGCGGCGATCTCCTATTTCAGGGAGCGGAACCAGGCCTGCGCGAACGCCCGCTGCTCGTCCGGGTCCACGGGGTCGATGTCCGGGCCGCTGGCGAAAATATGGACCCGTTCCTCCACCGGCAGGCCCATGGTCAACTTGTAGGCCGCCAGGCCCTCGCCCATGTCGCGCGCCATCCCCGAGGGCCATACGTTCCGTGAAGCGCCGTAGCATTGCGGGAGCAGGTCGCTCTTCGCCAGCCGTCGGCGGATCTCCGCAAAAGATGCAAAATAGTCCGTGCCGGTCGCCGTTTCAGCGATCCCGGCGGCGACCAGCTGCAGCCAGCAGTCCGGATCGCTTTCCCTGAACCTGACCAAGGCCGCCACCGTGTAGCCGTCGGCTGTCTTCACATCGATCCGTTTTTCGATCGTCCCGGGATGCCTACTTTCCCGGGGGCACGCTGGAGGATGGCGCTCCGCCAGGGAAGCAAGCGCTCGCGGTCTGGGAAATGCCTGACGAAATGGGCCGGCGGGGGCTGGATATCCCCAAAGGCCCATGCCCGCGCCTCCGCGGCCGCCGGAGCGGGCAGCTCATGCTTCCGCCTCCCCTTTGCCGGCGGTATCGGCCAGGTACTTGTCCCGCGTCCGCCCGCGGGCGATCTTGCCATTTTGGGTCTTGACCAGCCAGTTTTTCCTGACGAGGCGGACGTCGGCGGGAGCGACGGCGAATTCCTGGAGCACCCGCTGGCGCACGGCGCGCTTCAACGACGCCCGTTCCGGCTCCCCGGGGAGGCTTCTTAGGCCGCACACGACCACGACCCGCTCCGTTCCCAGCACCTCGTCAGCCAGGCCGAAGGCGACGACCTCCTCGGGACTGACCTGGAGCTGAGCGGCCGCAACGGCCTCGATCGCGGTCGGGTGGATGTTGTGCCCGCCGACGATGATCAGGTCCTTGCTCCGCCCGCACACGTACAGCTCGCCGTCGGCCTGGTATCCCAGGTCGCCGCTGAAAAACCAGCCCTCGAAAAGCCTCCCTGGGCCCGCCGCGCCGTCGCCGCGGTAGCGGCTGAACAGGAAGGGGCTGCGGAAGGCGATCTCGCCGATGCACCGCTCTCCGAGCGGTCGCCGCTGCGGATCGAAAACGGCCAGCTCGACCCCGGGCAGTGGCCGTCCGGAGCTGACCTGCGGGGCGCTGCCCGGCGAGCCGGGAGCGAGGGGCAGGGCCCGCCCGCTCTCCTGCATCCCCATGCGGTCGACCCAATCGACGGCGCAACGCCTGCCCGGCGGGCTGAAGGTGACGCACAGCGTGTTTTCCGCCATGCCGTAGCCGCTGGCCAGGGCGCTCTCCCGCAGGCCGTGGGCGGAGAAGAAGTCAAGGAATTGCTGCTGGCTCTCATAGCGGATCGGCTCCGAGCCGTTGATCAGCAGGCGCAGCGACGAGAGGTCGAGGCTGCCGGGAGCGAGCCCGGCGGCGCAACGCCGCGTGTGGTTGTGGGCCGAGTTGGGAAACAGCGTGATCGTGCCGTGATGCTTCTGGATGGCCTTCAGGACGAACAGGGGGTCGCGCAGCCACTTGTAGGGGGAGATCAGGACAACGGGGCACGAGTGGAGCAGGGGAAAGATGAAGCCGGCGAAGAGCCCGAAATCATGGTACAGCGGGAGCCAGTTGACAACGACATCGGCCGGGGTCAGTCCCAGAACGGCGTGCAGCGACTCGATGAAGCTGCAGACCGCCCGCTGGGATAGCTCGACCATCTTCTGGCTGCCGGTCGTGCCGCTGGTGAATTGGACATAGGCGATCGCTTCGCCGTCCGGCGGCAAGCCGGGCCAAGCCGCGAACTCGCCCCGGGCGACGAGGCCGGCATCGGCCGCCAGGCGTTCTGTGCTGACCACCCGCGCCGCCGGCTCCTCGAGCTCCATGGCCAGGGCGGCCGCCTGGCCGGGCTGGGTCACGAGCAGCCGCGCCCCGGTTTGCCGCAGCGCGCCGAGCAGTCGCTGGGCATGGGCGGCCTGGGTGGAGAGGGGGCTCTTGTAGGGCAGGATCACGGGAACGGCCCCGACGAGCTGTGCGCCCCAGAAGGCGTAGAGGAGCTCGCGGCAGTGGCCAAGGGACAGCAGCACCAGGTCGCCGGGGCCCAGGCCGTGGTTCGCCAACCCCCGCCCGCAGGCGGCCGCTTGCTCGAGCAGCGCCCCCACGGTAAGGATCTCGCTCTCCCCCTCCTCGCCGATGAAGATGACCGCCGTTTCCTGCGGCCGCGTCCATCCCCGCTCCAGCAGGGGTTCGCAGAGGCGGCGCGCACGGTCGGCGGGAAATGGGCTCATGGCCGCTCCCGACCGATGCGCGCGCTCATGGCGTTGATCGTGTCCATGGTCTCGACGGACAGCTCGGTGTCGGGGATCCTGACCCCGAATTCCCTTTCGATGAAGACGGCGATGTAGACGAGAGAAAAGGAATCGATCAGCCCCCCGCTCAGGAGCGGATCATCGTCCTGCAGCGAAATGCCCTCGTCCTTGATGATTTCGCGGCAAAGATATTCGCGCAGCCTGTTTTTGATTTCGTCTTCGCTCCAAGTCGGACTCATGAGCCACCTCTAGAACCCCTGGTAAATGTAGGGCGCGGGGATCCCCGAACGGGAGAACAGGAAGATGGCCCCGCCGGCCAGGGCCAGAAAAACCGCTCGCCATAACAGCGGCCAGCGGAGAAAGAACAACTCATCGCCGGACCGCAGCTGGCAGGTATCCAGCCAAGCCGACGGCAGGATCACAAGGAACACCCTGGAATTTGGCCAGCGCCAAGGCGCTGAGGAGAACAGGCGGGAAAAGAACGCCAGGGCCGGGCCCGGCTCGGCGGCGCTGAGCAGCGCCAGCAGACCCGCCAGGAGCCAGAGCTTCAGAACCGAGAGGGATCGTTTCCAAACCGGTATGGCGGAGATGGGGCGCGCCGGCCTGAGCTGCGAGGCCAGTCTCTCGGCGATCAGCAGCAGGCCCATCAGCGCCCCCCAGGCGATGAACTTGGCGCTGAACCCGTGCCACAGTCCGCTGGCCATGGCGGCGGCCACGGGCGGCAGGAACAGGTTCACACCCCGGCCGAAGCGGTCGCCGCGCCTCACCAGCGCGCGGCTGATCGGGAAATAGACGTAATCGCGGATCCAGAAGCACAGGGTCATGTGCCAGCGGTTCCACAACTCGGTGAAATTTCGGGAAAAGAAGGGGAGGTTGAAGTTCCGTGACAAGCCGATGCCGAACAGTCCGCTGACGCCCCGCGCCAGGTCGGTGTAGCCGCAGAAATCGTTGTAGACGCCGACGGCGTACGCCACGAGCCAGGCGGCAAGCTCCAGCGGGGAAAATTCTCCCGGCGCCCGGAAGGCCTTGGCCGGGATGGACTGGAGCAACAGGTCGGCGATCACGATCTTGCGCAGCAGGCCGAGGAAGATCAACCCCGCACTGCGCTCGAGGTCGATCTGTCCCGCGGTTCTGGGGACGGCCAACTGCGGGATGAACCTCTGGGCGCGCTCGATGGGGCCGGCGGTCAGCTTGGGGAAGTATGCCAAGTAGAGGGCGAAATCGACGGGCCGGGCGCAGGCCGGCGCCTGCCGCCGCTCGACGTCGACCAGGTACGACAGCGCTTGCAGCACATAGAAGGAGAACCCGACAGGGAGGACGATCCTCATCCCCGGGGAGGGGGCTGGCAGCCCCAGGCGCTGGAACAAGGCCAGGAGGTCGGGCAAAAAAAGACTGCCGGCCTTGAAAAAAACCAGCGCCGCCACGTTGAAGGCGATCCCGGCCCACAGCCGGGATCTGCTTCGCCGGCGGTTGCGGTCGATCCACAGGGCGCAGGCATAGTTGACGGCGGTCATGACGGCCAGCACGGCGGCGAACTGCGGCGAGAGCCCGATATAGAACCCATAGGAAGCCAGCAGCAGCAGCGGGTTCTGCCATTTCTTCGGCAGGGAATAATGGAGCAGCAGCACGAAGGCGGCGAAGGCGAAAAACATGCTGGAGGAAAGGGCCATGCTTGCCTAGCTCCCTCCCTCCCCCGAACCTGGGGGCGGATCGAGCCTCCCCGCGTCGACCTCCCGCTTGACCTGCAGGGCCAGCCAGCGGCTGAGCACCTCCGCTCCCAGGGCGTTCATGTGGTTGAGGTTGGCGAACCCCTGCTCGGGCACCAAACCGGGCGGCGGGGAGACGAAAAGGGCGCCACGGCGTTCCGCCCGGCTTCGGATGCTCCGCAGGGCCCCTTGGTAGTCGAAGGCGCCATTGGCGAACAGGCGGTAGAACCGCGGCAGGACCGGGATTTCCAGCACCAGCACCTGGGTACGCTCACCCAGCCCACTGATCGCGTCCAGCACGGCAAGGGATCCCAGATCGGGGGAGAAATCCTCCGGGGCCCTGTGCTGGCGCACTGCTTTCTCGAATCCGCCGCCAGCGTCCTCATCGACCAGACGGGCCTTCTTCCAGTCCGCGACCCCGGCCCGCGATATCTGCGCTTCCCTCAGGCTGAGGGTACGGGAGTAGTTGGGGCGCTCCAACCAGATGCGCAAGCGTAAAAAATAGCGGTAGGCGGCCGAATGCTCGATCAGCCACCCCTCAAAGTTGGGTGAGCCGGTCCAGTGGCGAAACCAAGGATGGCCGCGAACGATCTGGTCGTTGCGTTTCCTGACATCGCCGCTGAAGCTGGCCGGCGTGACCCCCCAGACAAGCCAGTGCGGCCTGTATTTCTCCACCAGGATGCCGGCCAAGACCGCGGTGGCCGGGGGAACGAACCCATCCAGGCCGAAATTGAAAGTGACCGGCCTGCGCCCTCCCGCGAAAGCGTAGGCCCCGGCGAACTCCTCGGGATTAATGCCCAGGTTCACGTCGGATGCGCCGAGGAAAAGGCAGTCAAGCCGGCCCTCCTCGCGGACGAAGCGGTCCAGCAGCTCAAGCTTGACATCCAGGCGGGGATGGCCGCTGCCGATGCACGGGGCAGGCAGCGCTCTGCGCATGAAGCCCGACCGGGCTGCGATCTCAGCGCCGCCGACAAGGGCGGCCGCCAGAGCCAGTGTTGCGCCCAGGGTGCGCCAGAATGCCCCCCTTTCGCCGTTCCCGGCCTTGCTTTCCCCAGTATCCTGTCCCATCTTCTTATCCGGTCTTTTCTTGGGGACGGCGCTCGTATTTCCGCAGGACTTCACCCCTTGATTTCTCACGGCGAACCGATGACCCCAGGGCGTTCCTGCCGACCCCGGAGGACTCGGGAAGCCTGGCGATCATTTGCTGCCTCATCACCCTTTGATCCATCCAAGCCGCCGGCAGCTCCCTGCCCGGTTTGCGACCGACCTGGCGCGAAAAATCAGATGGTTCCGAATGGATGACACTGCGTTCACCGCCCTTCATACGATCCCTTTTCTCATGATCGCGATTCTACCAGATTTGCACCGCTTGCTTAAAGCGGGAAAAATCAATCCAGCAGCGTTTTGACCCGCCGCGCCGCGGCGAAGAGGTCTTGCTCGATCCAGTCGGCCGCGGCGAAATCCTGGCCCCGGGTGTAGTCGCTGGGCACGGCGATGACCGGGCAGCCGGCGGCCTTGGCGGCCAGCACGCCGTTGCGCGCGTCCTCCAGCACGACGCACTCGGCCGGCGGCAGGCCCAGGCCGCGGCAGGCCAGGAGGTATATCTCCGGATCGGGCTTGCCGCGCTCCAGCCCGTCGGCGGTCTGCAGGACGTCGAAGTACGGGCGGATGCGCAGCGTGTCGAGCGCGATGTCGAGGAACTCCCGCTGGGCGCCGGTGGCCACCGCCAGCTTCAGCCGGCCATGGAAGGCCTGCAGGATCCCGGCCAGGCCGGGCATGGCGCCGAGCTCGCGCCGCATTTTCTCGAGCATCAGCCGGTTGCGCCACTCGAGGAGCTCCTCGGCGGGCGTGTCGATCCCCAGGATGCCGCGCAGCAGGCGCAGCGACTCGATCGGTTTGCGCCCCATCAGCGGCCAAAGCTGCTCGTCGCGGAGCGTCTTGCCGTACCGGGCGGCCATCTCGCGCTCGGCGGCGAAATAGAGGCGCTCGGAGTCGATCATCAGCCCGTCCATGTCGAAGACCAGGGCGGCCGGGCGAGGAGGATTTTGCATGGCCATTGGTTATTATACACGATTTAACGTGCCCTGCGTAACGCGTTACGCGTGACGCGTGACATGTGAGAGCCAAAGGACGGACTTTGCGCGACCAGGCCGAGATGCCGCCGGAGGCGCCAAGGCATCCTTCCAGTTTCAAGCCCCATGAGTTCGTCGACTTGCGGCTGCTCGTCACGCGTCACGCGTTACGCGTCACGATAGGTCGGTTTCTGGGTCTATTGACATCGCCTGCCTTTCCATAGTAATAGAAAGCCATCGCCAATCCACCAAGGAGAACACCATGGCCGAACTGAAAGACGTCATCCTCGATTACGTGAAGAAGGAATACCTGGAAGAAGACGACGACCGCGAGATCTCGTACGACACGCCGCTGATCTCGGGCGGCATCGTCGACTCATTCTCCAT